>NZ_RZSR01000425.1:0-4960 GCF_004023265.1 Mesorhizobium sp. M1A.F.Ca.IN.020.06.1.1 | reverse complement strand
GGCCGAGGAAGGATTGTCCGAGTTGCAGGACGAGACCGGCTTTCACCTGTCCCATTTCAACAACTGAGCGGCGCGACCAGCGGCCAACCCCGCCGACAACCTGGCGGGAGCTGCGGTTCAAATCCCTGCGTCTCAGATGCCGCCCATGCAGAGATATTTCATCTCAAGGTAGTCCTCGAGGCCGTGGCGGGACCCCTCCCGTCCGATGCCGGACTGCTTGACGCCACCGAAGGGTGCCGCTTCCGAGGACATGCGCCCGGTGTTGATGCCCACCATGCCGTATTCCAGGGCCTCCGCCACGCGCCAGACGCGCTTCAGGTTGGACGCATAGAAATAGGCGGCTAGTCCGTAGATCGTGTCGTTGGCCTCACACACGACCTGATCGGCATCCTCGCAACGGATGACGGGGGCCAACGGCCCGAATGTCTCCTCCTGCGCCACCGTCATCGCGCTGGAGACGTCGGTAAGGACCGTCGGCTGGAAAAACGTGCCGTCTCTGGCAATCCGGCCCCCGCCGCACCGGATCGCGCCGCCCTTTGCCACGGCATCGGCGATGTGGGATTCGATCTTGGCGAGCGCCCGCCTGTCGATCAGCGGGCCGATGGCGACGCCGGGATCGAAACCGTCACCGACCTGAAGCTCGCCGACCCGCCGGACGAATTTGTCGACGAACTCATCGTGAACGTCCGACTGGACGTAAAGTCGGTTCGCCGAAACGCAAGTCTGGCCGGCATTGCGGAACTTCGCCTGGACCGCCCCGTCCACGGCGGCATCGATGTCGGCGTCGTCGAAGACGATGAAAGGCGCATTGCCGCCCAGCTCGAGGCTGACCTTCTTGATCTGGTCCGAGCACTGGCGCATGAGCAGGCGTCCGACCTCGGTCGAGCCGGTAAAACTGATCTTGCGCACTTTGGGATTGTGGCAGAGCTCACGCCCCACCGCCGCGCCCTCGGAAGCATAGACAAGGCTCACGACACCATCGGGAAAACCGGCCTCGGCGGCGAGCGCGAACATGGCGCCCGCGACAAGCGGCGTCTGCTCGGCAGGCTTAAGCACAATGGCGCAGCCCGCCGCCAGCGCCGGTGAGATCTTGCGCGCCACCATCGATGCGGGAAAGTTCCATGGTGTGATCGTGCCGACGACGCCGATCGGCTGCTTGATCACCAGCATGCGGCGGTCCGTCGACGGTGCCGAGATCGTCTCGCCATAGATGCGATTGGCCTCCTCGGCATACCATTGCAGATACGCCGCCGCATGCGAGACTTCCGATCTGGCTTCGGCGAGCGGCTTGCCCATCTCCGCGGTGAGGATCGCCGCGAGGTCGTCGGTGTGGGTGACGATCAGCTGATGCCATTGCCACAGCATTTCGCTGCGCTCCCTGGCGGTCAGCGCTGCCCATTCGGCCTGCGCGACATAAGCCTTGTCGATCGCCGCGCGCGTCTCCTCAACGCCCATGTCGGGGAGTTCCGCCAGCAGCTCGCCGGTCGAAGGATTGAAGACCTCGAATGCATGTCCGCTAACCGGAGCGCCAAGTGCCGGCACGCGGTCGATCGCGCCAAACAGGTCGGGGGATTTCAGGTGGCGGATCAGCTCCGGACGTAGAGACAAGAGGCAATCTCCTCAAGGCGAGGGGGGTCTGTGGCGGGCATGCGGAGCTTATCAGCAGCTTGCATCCTCCGTTAGCACCGGTGGCGATAAACAACGGGCGATGTCTGCGGCAAAATTCCGCAAGCAGCTTGAGACGAGAATCGTGACCGGTGCGTTCGATTGGGGCGAGATCCATCAGAGACCGACCATCAAGGCGCCGGCTGTCAGGCCAGCACCTGCTGCCGCCAACAGCAGCTTCGCGCCCGGTCGAAAGGGATTGGTGCTGTGGGCAACCGACAGCGACAGCGGGATCGTTGCGGCCGACGAGTTGCCAAAGTCGGCGATGGTCTTGACGATGCGCTCATCCTCGATACCGAGCGACTTGCCGACCGCGTTCAAGATACGGGCATTGGCCTGGTGCGGCACGAAGCGGGCGACGTCCGGCGCCGAAAGGCCGGCCGAGGCCAGCGCCTCGCTCGAACAGCGGCTCATCATCTCCACGGCCTTGGCGAAGACTTCGCGGCCGTTCGCGATCGTCATGCGGGTTTCTGCGATGTCGATTTCGTCGGAGAACGGACGGTTGCTGCCGCCGGCCGGGATGTGGATCAGGCCGTAGGCGGACCCGTCCGAGGCAAAAGAGGCGCCGAGGATGCCGTGACCGGGATCGCGGGACGGGGCCAGCACCACGGCGCCCGCGGCATCGGCGAACAGCACGGCGCTCGCGCGCTCGGCCGGATTGATCCGGCGGCTCAGTATGTTGGCGGCGATGACGATGGCCGGCTTGTTGTGCAGGCGCACGAAGCCGTCGGCGAAGGTCATGGCGTAGATGAATCCCGCGCAGGCGCCGGCCAGGTCGACCCCGCCGGCCTTTTCGAGGCCAAGCCTGTGCGCGACCAGCGGCGCGCTCGGCGGCAGGAGATGGTCAGGCGTCGACGTGGCCAGAAGCAGCAGGCCGATCTCCTTGCGTTCGATGCCGGCGGCCCGCAGCGCCATGTCGCCCGCTTTGGCTGCCAGTCCGGACAGCGTGTCGCCGGGCTCTGCCCAGAAACGCGAGCGGATGCCGGTGCGGCCCTCGATCCAGCCTGCTTCCAGCCCGAGGCTTGCCTCGATCTCGGCATTGCCGACTTTTCGAGCCGGCACATGATGGCCAAGGCCGACGATGCGCGCCGTGCGGTTCATTTTTTGTCGCCCGCGAGCTCGGCCGCCTCGTCGATGGCCTCGTAGAGGCGGTCGAGTTCGTGCGATGTCACGCAATAGGGCGGCAGCACGTAGATGACGTTGCCAAGGGGCCTCACCAGCAATCCGCGCTCGAGGAAGAAGGCGCGCAGCCTCGGGCCGACTTCTGCGAGATAGCCGGCCTTGCCGACACGAAGGTCGAGCGCGGCGATGGTGCCGGTCGTGCGCGCATTCTCGAAACGCGCGTCCTGGCTGAAGCGTGCCACCTTTTCCGCCTGCATCCGCGACAGGGCGGCCACGCGTTCCGCCACGGGTTCGTCGTTCCAGATGCCGACATTCGCAAGTGCCGCCGCGCAGGCGATCGGGTTCGCCGTGTAGGAGCTCGAATGAAAGAAGGTCCTGGCTCGGTTCCTGGAGTAATGGGCACAGAAGATCGCATCGGTGGCAAGTGTGGCCGCAAGCGGCAACGAGCCGCCTGTCAGTCCCTTGGAGGTGCACAATATGTCGGGCGCGATCGCTGCTTGCTCGCAAGCGAACATGGCCCCGGTGCGGCCCCAGCCGGTCATGACTTCGTCGGCAATGAAAAGCGTCTCGGAGCGCTCGGCAATGCGCTTGAGTTCGGTGAGAACCGAAGCCGGATACATCAGCATCCCGCCCGCGCCGAGCACCAGCGGCTCGACGATCAGTGCGGCAGCCTCGCGGCCGCGCGTCAGCCGTTCGAAGGCATCCAGCGTTTCCTGCTCGCGGCCGGCGGCAGGGAAGGCGATGGTGTCGACCTCGAACAGCAGGGGCTCGTAAGCGGCGTTGAAGACGCCGCGCGCGCCGACGCTCATCGTGCCGATGGTGTCGCCGTGATAGCTGTGCTCCATGACGACGATGCGCGAGCGCGGGAGGCCGTTGTTGCGGTGAAAGCCGAGCGCCATCTTCAGCGCCACCTCGACGCTGGTCGAGCCGCTGTCGGAATAGAAAACCCAGTCGAGGCCAGCCGGCGCCACGTCGACCAGTGCGGCGGCCAATTGCTCGGCTGGATCGTGGCTAAGACCGGCGAAGATCACCTGATCCAGCGTCTCGGTCGCGTTGCGGATCGCCTCCAGGATCTTCGGGTGGCGGTGGCCGTGGGTGATCACCCACCACGACGAGATCGCATCGAGGATACGCTTGCCTTCGCGTGTCTGGACATAGGCGCCCTCGGTGCCCACGATCGTCGGCGGAACCGGCTCGGTGGCATGTTGGGTGAAGGGATGCCAGACAGCGGAGCGGCTCAAGGTGAGGCCTCCATGAAGTCGGCGGCACTGAACGCCGTTCGCATGGCCGCGGCAAGCGCCTCGGGCGTTATAGGGTCGAGACGCGGCAGGCGGCCGAGCACGCGCACCTTGCCCATCTCGGCGATCGTCCTTTGCGTATCGGCCATTTCGTCGCCAATGAAAGCGACGCCGAGCAGGGGTACCGAGCGTGCGCGCAGAGCCTCGATCGAGAGCAGCGTGTGGTTGATGGTGCCGAGCCCTGTGCGTGCGCAGAGCACCACGGGCGCGCGCCATCGCGCGAAGACGTCGATGTAGAGCGTGCTCCTGTTGACCGGGACCATCAGCCCGCCGGCGCCTTCGACGATGAGTGGCCGCTCGTTCGTCGGCAACGCCAATCCCTTCGCGTCGATCTCCACGCCGTCCAGCTCGGCGGCGCGGTGCGGCGAGAGCGATTCGGTGAGACACCAGGCTTCGGGCAGCATCCGATCGAAGGTCAGCCTCGCCAGCCGCGCGACGGTCTCGCTATCAGTCTCTTCCTCAACGCCCGCCTGCACCGGCTTCCAATAGATGCCGTCGAGCAACCCGGTGAGGCCTGCTGCAAATACTGTCTTGCCAATGCCTGTATCGGTGCCTGTCACCACGACCCGTGCCGTCATCGCGTGCGCTCCCATTCCTCGGCAAGAGCATCAAAGAGCGCCGAAACGTCGTCCTCGCCGACATTCAGCGTCAGCGAGATCCTGAGCCTCGCCGTGCCCTCGGGAACGGTTGGCGGGCGGATGCCGCGCACGTCGAATCCGCGTGACTGCAAAGCCTCCGCCAGCGCCATGGCGCGCGCATTGTCGCCGACGATGATCGGCAGGATTTGCGAACTGCTCGCGGGCAGGCCGAGCTCCTCGGCCCTCTTGCCTGCAAGCACGACCAATCCCGCCAACCGTTCACGACGCTCCGGCTCC
>NZ_RZSR01000424.1:0-4960 GCF_004023265.1 Mesorhizobium sp. M1A.F.Ca.IN.020.06.1.1 | reverse complement strand
GTGCAGGGTGTCGCCGGTTTCGGTACCTACGAGGCGGGCGCGGCAGCGGCGCTGCTTTATTCCGGCATCGCCATGAAGGACGGGCTGCAGGCGGCGCTGGCGCTGCATCTGTTCATCCTCTGCTCGGCCGTTGCCACCGGTGCGATCGCCTGGCTGTTTCCCTCGAAATCGACGCTGCCGGAGACGCCGGCTACGGGACCCGCAAGGAAATGACCGCCATGGACATGCTTCCCATTCCTCAGTCGGGGCTGCCTGCCGGTGCCGTCATGCCCGAGCACCAGCTTTCCATCGTCATCCCGATGTATAACGAGGCCGACAACGTCGAGCCGCTGATCGTGCGTATCCACCAGGCGATGGAGAACTACAGCCAGCCCTGGGAAGTGGTGCTGGTGGACGACGGCAGCACCGACGCCACGCCGAATGAAATTCGCCGCCTGGCGGCCGAATACGGTGCGCATGTGCACGCTGTGGAGCTGGTGCGCAACTTCAAGCAGACGGCGGCCATGCAGGCCGGCCTCGACGCTGCCCGCGGCGATGTCATAGCGACGCTCGACGGCGACCTGCAGAACGATCCGTTCGACATACCGCGCATGGTCTATCGACTGCTGACCGAGGACCTCGACCTCGTCGCCGGCTGGCGCAAGAACCGTCAGGAGGGTTTCTGGATGCGCCGGCTGCCGTCACGCATCGCCAACTCGCTGATCGCGCGCGTCACCGGGGTTCGGCTGAAGGACTATGGCTGCAGCCTCAAAGTGTTCCGCGGCAGCGTCATCCGCAGCGTCAGGCTCTATGGCGAAATGCACCGCTTCATCCCGGCCTGGCTGGCGACTGTGACGACGCCGCGCCGCATCGCCCAGGAGGTGGTGACGCATCACGCCCGCATCCACGGCCAGTCGAAATACGGCATCTCGCGCACCTTCCGCGTGGTGCTCGACCTGGTCTTCATGTTCTTCTTCATGCGCTACCGCACCAGGCCCGGCCATTTCTTCGGCGGCATCGGCATCGTGTTCGGCGTGCTCGGCTCGCTGATCCTTGCCTACCTGTTCAGCTTGAAGGTGTTTTTCGGACAGGACATTGGAACGCGCCCGATGCTGTTCACCGGCTTCTTCCTGGTCATCGCCGGCCTGCAGATGGTAACGTCGGGCGTGCTCGCCGAGATGCTGTCGCGCGTCTATCTCGAGGCCAATGTTTCGCTCGCCTATGTGGCGCGCCCGCAGCCCGCGCCTGGCGAAGGCGATGGCTGGCGTTGGCCGAGCCCGCCGGCGCAAGCCAAGAAAGCCCCGAGACGGAAATGATCCCGCCCCTGCCCTCATCCGAGGTCCGCGCATGACCATCCTTGTGACCGGAGCCGCCGGCTTCATCGGCAGCCATGTCTGCGAGCGCCTGCTCGCCCGCGGCGACGCCGTTGTCGGCGTCGACAGCATGAACGCCTACTACGACCCGGCATTGAAGGCGGCACGGCTCGCCAGGCTTTCCGGCCGGCACGGATTTTCGTTCCAGCAACTCGACATAGCCGAGTCGGGCGCGCTGGCGGCGAACCTCAAGGGAACGCTGCTGAGCGGCATCGTGCATCTCAGCGCCCAGGCGGGCGTGCGCTATTCGCTCGAAAATCCGCGCGCCTATATCCACGCCAACATCGCCGGCCACCTGGAGGTGCTGGAGCTCTGCCGTGCATCGCCCGAGATCAAGCATCTGGTCTATGCCTCGTCGAGCTCGGTCTATGGCGGCAACACCAAGGTGCCGTTCGTGGAAAGCGACCGCGTCGACAATCCGGTGTCGATCTACGCGGCGACCAAGAAGGCGGACGAGCTGATCAGCTCGACCTATTCGCATCTCTTTGGGCTGCCGCAGACGGGCCTGCGCTTCTTCACCGTCTATGGCCCCTGGGGACGACCGGACATGGCGGCCTGGATCTTCACCGAGGCGATGCTCTCCGGCAAGCCGATCCGCGTCTTCAACCATGGCGAGATGTGGCGCGATTTCACCTATGTCGACGACGTTGTCGAGGGCGTGATTGCGGTTCTCGACAAGCCGCCGGCGGCCGGCCGCGAGCGCCACCGCATCTACAACATCGGCAACAGCCAGCCGGTGCATCTCGGCCGCTTCATCGAGACGCTGGAAGGGCTGCTCGGCGTGAAGGCCATCCGTGAGGATCTGCCCATGCAGCCCGGCGATGTCGAGAAGACCTTTGCCGACACCAGCGCGCTAGAGCGCGACATCGGCTTCAAGCCGAAAGTGCCGATCGAGGAAGGACTGGCGAAATTCGTCGACTGGTACCGGCGGGAATGGCGGCCGGAGGGCAAGCTGTAAAGCGAAGCGCTGCCGCCGATGCCCTGCCCTACATGCATCCTTCGATAAACGGACCGCTGACCCATAGCGAGCCGTTGGTATACATGGCGGTTCCGCTGTCGTCGGTGTAGCCATGGGATTGCTCGTCCACGTGCAGCTTGCTCTTGGGCACAAGCTGCCCGTTCACTTTTATGCTCTTGATGAAAAGGTTGCGATCGCCGGGCCGGCCGTCTCCGGCCCACTCGTCGTTGACATAACGAATTTCGATCGTCTTTGGATTGGGCACGCCGCTAAGGTCGATGTGGAACGGTTGCGCCTCGACGGCCGCCTCCGTCAGTTCCGCCACGCGCTGCTCGCCTGTCGAGGCCTTGCTCTCCTTGCCCTGGACGGCGATCTCGCCAAGGCGCTTGCCGTCGGCGAAGACGTCGAAGCGAGGCTGACCCTGGTAGTCGGTGCCGGCCGCGTCGATCTCCAAGCTTGTGGCTGTGCAGTGCCCCGCGTCTCCGGCCGCGTTGGCGACAAGTGTGGCTATGCGCCGCTTTTGCGATTGCACCCAGCCGGCAATCGGCTGCAGCAGCGCCGTTCGATCGCTCAAGCCTTCTTCGAATAGGTTCGTCTTTTCGCCGGGATCGGCCTTAAGGTCGTATTCCTCGACCTTGCCGGTGGTAGCGTTGAAAATCACCTTTCGATCATTATCGCGATAACCGAGCAAGGAGCCGGCCCACGGATTGAAGAAGAAGGTCCTGTTTGGCCGTTGCTCGCTGAACAGGCTGCGGCCCTGCCACTGCTCGGGCAATGGCAGTCCCAGTATGTCCATGATCGTCGGAGCGATGTCGACGATGCCGCCGACCGGATGAGCGACTTCGTCATGGAAAAGGTGCTTGTTGATCATTATCAGCGGAATGTGGACGTTCTCGTCGTAGATTGCGGTGGCATGGACGTAGTCGCCATGTTCTCCGAACGCCTCGCCATGATCGCCAAGGACGACAACCAGCGTCGAATCGAGCTTGCCGGACTGCTTCAGTGAATCGAGGATTTCACCGAACGCTGCGTCGCCGACCTTCAGGGCGTTGAGATAGGCATTGAATTTTTCGTCATCGACGTAGTGCACCGGCCCGATGTCTTTAGCGGAAGGCACCATCTTCGAGAACATCGGGCTGCCGGTGATGTACGGATAATGCGTCATCGCCGTGAACATGATGCCGAAGAAGGGCTTCTGCGGATCCTTCTTCATCCAGTCGATGATCGTTTGGGCCGTGCAGAGGTCACTGTTGTAGTCCATGTTCTTCCACTGCTCGGTACTGAGCTTGAAGGTCGGGGTGGCGCATTTCTGCCCCCGATAGTCCTGGATGACGTCCAGTCCCTTGTTGAGCAGGAACTCGTCCACACGCTGGAAACGGGAATCGGCGCTCCAGAAGAACCCGGTGCGAAAATTGTGCTTGGACAGGGTGTTGGAGATCGTCTCCAGCGGCAGGTACGGATATTTGGCAGTCATCCCGTAGAATGAGATGTCGTTGTACATCGAGGTCAGCAGCGAGAAGATCGAATAGTGCGTGGAAGGAGCATGCGCATAGATCTTGTCGAACCGAATGGAATCTCCGGCATAGCTCTTTATGTTCGGCGTGATCGGATACTGGCCGCCAAAGGTCTCGATGTATTTCGACGGCACCGACTCCATCATGAAAATCAGCACGTTCTTGATCGGATTTGGCGTCGGCGCCTTGAAGCTTGAGGTTTCCGCCGGACGCTCCCCGACGCTGGCGACATCGGGATCATCGCCGCCGGCGCTCATCGCAAAAGTCACCGGCGTCGAACTGAACCACGCCGACTGAACGAAATACACGATAGGATTGTCGACCTTGGATGCTGGCAGCGACTGAGCGCGCACATGATAGCCGCTGCCGACCAGGGCCGCGCCAACGCACAGAACCAAAGCGATGAGAAACCTCTTGCGGCCTGCGGAACTCAGCCGCTGGCACAAACTGCCCGCGGCGTAGCCGAGGGCCAGCACCAGAACGATGGACCCGAAAAGGATCGCGGCATCCCTCACGTTGAGGGCATCGCCCATCGCGCTCTTGGCGTCGGCATTCTGCAGGAAGTCGCCATAGACCAGCCACTGGAAGGTGAAAGGCTCACCCAGCATCTTGACGAGATTGATGTTGGCAAATCCCCAGCCGAGCGACACCAGGACCACGAGATAGAAAAGGGAGGCGACGGCCGCGGATGCGAGCCGGCTTGACTTTGTAAGGAAGAGCAGGATCAGCGTTGCCGCCGTCACCGATGTGATGAGTATCAGGTCGTAATAGCTTGCCGCCAATCCCATGGGAATGGACGCCAGGCCTCCCTGAAATGTCGTTTGCGGATCGACGATTACGGCCCGGTAGATGCCCAGCAGAAGCCATAACCACAGGCTGGTGCAAATGACGCGCAAGGACGTCCGCGTGAAGCGAAGTTCCTGCGTCAATGCAGGTTTCGTCCTCGATCCCGTCTGGCCGCCCTCGGACCGGCTCGCCGAGCCCATACCGCCGCCGATACTCATGAGATTGCCCACCGCCAGTTTGTGCTCCGGCCAGAAACCACGGCCGGCAGCTTTCAAACCTCGTGCGCAAAATCGGTTCGCGGCAGGAAAGAGTCAACAAAATCAAGTGTGCGTTAACGACGTCTCTTCAGA
>NZ_RZSR01000423.1:0-4961 GCF_004023265.1 Mesorhizobium sp. M1A.F.Ca.IN.020.06.1.1 | reverse complement strand
CCACCATGTCCGAGCGCTCGGTCAAGAGTGTGTTGATCAGCTCCGGCGCATCTTCCGGCGCGTAGGTGCCGTCGCCGTCCGCCATCACATAGATGTCGGCGTCGATGTCGGCGAACATGCGGCGCACGACATTGCCCTTGCCCTGGCGCGGTTCGCGCACGACGACCGCGCCGGCCGCGCGGGCCCTGAGCGCGGTCAGGTCCTTCGAATTGTTGTCGTAGACATAGATCGTCGCGGAGGACAGCGTCTCGCGGAAGCGCCGCACGACCTCACCGATCGTCAGCTCCTCATTGTAGCAGGGCAGGAGCACGGCGATCGCCGGCTCGTTGCGGACCTCGTGCGGCATGCCTGTCTCCGGTGCCCGGGCCCAGCCGACCAGCCGCGCCAATGCCGGTCCCAATGCCGGCGTCTCCGGGCCGCTTTACTATTTATTGAAGCTGTTAATGCCCGGTTTAAGCCTCCATCGCCAAAGACCCTGGACCGCCAGGCATGGCGCCAAGACCCTTTCGCAACTTCAGAAAATCGATTTTCCGATACCTTTCCTAAACGCTTTGCTGCCAGTCTGGTTACAAATTCCCCATCAGAACAGGGACATGATGCAAACGACGTTTGGCACCGGGCAGCCAGGCAGGGAAAACGCGGATCTGGCCTTCACCGATCCGCTGACCGGGCTTGGCAACCATCGTCGCTTTTACGACAAGGTCGATCGCCTGATCAGCGACCGCGCCGACGATCCCGCGCCCTTCACCGTTGGCATCCTCGATCTCGATGGCTTCAAGCCGATCAACGACCTGTTCGGCCACAAGGCCGGCGACGACATCCTGATCCAGGTGGCTATGCGCTTGCGTGCCTCGATGGATGGCTACTCCACCGTCTGTCGCATCGGCGCCGACGAGTTCGCCTTCCTCTACCCGATGGTGTTCAGCGAGGAGCAGGCCGCCGAAAAATCGCGCATGCTGATCGAGATCCTGTCGGCGCCCTATGATGTCGGCGAGCGCACCGCCAGATTGTCGGCTTCGGTCGGCTGCTCGCTGTTCTATTCCGGCGACGAGACCACAGAGATCCTGATCAACAAGGCCGAGACCGCGCTCTACCACGCCAAGCGCTCGGGCCGCGGCCGCGTCGTCGTCTACACACGCGAGATGGAGGAGGCCGCCAAGCGCGTCACCCGCATCGAGCAGGCGCTGCGCCGCGCCGTCTCGGCCGGCGAGGTCGAGCCGCATTTCCAGCCGATCGTCGACCTCACCAGTCGCCGCACCATCGGCTTCGAGACGCTGGCTCGCTGGACCGATCGCGATCTCGGCATGGTGCCGCCGAGCGTGTTCATTCCCATCGCCGAGGAGCGCGGCATCATCGGCCCGCTGTCGCAGCTGGTGCTGCGCAAGGCGACCGAGGCGGCTCGCAACTGGCCGAAGGACCTGTTTTTGTCCTTCAACCTGTCGCCCTCGCAGCTTGTCGATCAGAACACCGGCCTGCATATTCTGGCGATCCTCGACCGCACCGGCTTCGATCCGCGCCGGCTGGAGATCGAGATCACCGAAACCGGCCTGATGACCGACCCGGCTTCGGCCGAGAAGATCGTCGAGGATCTGCGCCGCGTCGGCATCCGCGTCTCGCTCGACGATTTCGGCACCGGCCAGTCGTCGCTCGGACGCCTGCGCGAATTCCATTTCGACAAGCTGAAGATCGATCGCGCCTTCGTTTCCTCGATCCTCGAAGACCGCCCCTCGGAACACATCATCCGTGCCATTCTCGCCATGTGCGAAGGACTCGGCATGGACGTTGTGGCCGAAGGCATCGAGGAGGAAGCGCAGGCCGACCGCCTCGTCCAGTTCGGCTGCGCGGGTGGCCAGGGGTATCTGTTCGGCAAGCCCGTCGATGCCGACGCCACGCTTGGCTATCTGCGCGATTCCTATCGCGGCGCGCTGCGCGCCAAGGCGATCTGATCGACCAACCTGCGATCCAAGCCGACCCGTCTGCGCCTCACGGAAGCGCGGCTGCTATTTTGTCAGACATATTGCCGCCGAAATCGCCTTTTCACCCTTGCTCCCGGGGCCGGCATGGCTAGGATGCGCGCCGGCCAAAGGGAGACAGAAATCATGATGCCATCGGCGCGTTTCGCCGACCTCGACGGCGCCTCGGTGTTGATCACCGGCGGCGGTTCCGGCATCGGCGCGGCGCTGACCGAGGGCTTCATGCGGCAAGGCGCCAAGGTCGCCTTCATCGACATCGCCGACAAGCCCAGCACGGCGCTGGCCGACCGTCTGGAAAGGGAGCTTGGCCGGCGTCCGCTCTATCTCAAGACCGATCTGCGCGACGTCGAGGCGCTGCGCGCCGCGGCAGCGAAGGCGGCGAAAGCGCATGGCGATGTCACGGCGCTGGTCAACAACGCCGCGCTCGACGATCGCCATGAGGTGAAGGATGTCACGGTCGAGTTCTGGGACAACAACCTGGCCATCAACCTGCGGCCGCATTTCTTCACCGCCCAGGCGGTGGCGCCGGGCATGAAGCGCGCCGGCCGCGGCTCGATCATCAATTTCAGCTCCACGTCCTACCTCATCAACCATCCCGACCTGCCGGCTTATACCGCCGCCAAGGCCGGTATCCTCGGCCTCACCAAAGGTCTTGCCGGCAAGCTCGGCGCCGACGGCATCCGCGTCAACGCGGTTGCGCCCGGCTGGGTGATCACCGAACGCCAGCGCGAGCTTTGGGTCACCGAGCAGGCGCTTGCCGCCCATGTCGCCAAGCAATGCATCAAGCAGCCCATGCAGCCCGACGACATTGTCGGTACGGTGCTGTTCCTGGCGTCGGACGCCTCGCGCATGCTGACCGCGCAAATGCTGATCGTCGACGGAGGCGTGCTGTGAGCGGCGCGCCTGCGGTCGCCGCCCTCGACTGGGGCACGACCAGGCTCAGGGCCTGGCTGCTTGACGGCGCGGGTCAGTTGCTCGCCGAGCGGCGCGGCGACGACGGCCTGATCACGGCGCGCGAAAAAGGTTTTGCGACGGTGCTGGAGGGCCATCTCGCCGCCATGGGCGCGCCGGAGTCCCTGCCCGTCATCATCTGCGGCATGGCGGGTTCCCGCCAGGGCTGGATCGAGGCGCCATACGTCACCGTGCCTGCGCCGATCGGCGCCATCTTGGCAGGCGCCGCCCGCATCGAAGGCGAGCGCCGCGACATTCGTATCGTGCCCGGCCTCGCCCAGCGCCTCGCCGACGCCCCGGATGTCATGCGCGGCGAGGAGACGCAGCTTGCCGGCGCGAATTTGCCGGCAAAGGGCCGCCACCTCGTCTGCATGCCGGGCACCCATTCCAAATGGGTCGTGGTCGAGGACGGCGCGGTCGCCGGCTTCGGCACCTGGCCGACCGGCGAGTTGTTTTCGGTATTGGCCGCGCATTCGATCCTGAAACATTCGCTGGGCGAGCATCCGGCACCGGTCACGGCGGATGGTCCGTTCTTCCGTCAGTGGTGCGAGCGCGCGCTGGGCGAAGGCGGCGATGTCACGTCAAAGCTGTTTGCGATCCGCGCCGCCGGGCTGCTGCAAGATTTGAAATCCGACGAGGCGGCGGCGTGCCTGTCCGGGCTGTTGATCGGCGGCGAGATCGCTTCGGCGAAGCGGCGCTACGGCATCAGTGAAGCGCCCGTCGTGCTGATCGCTTCCGGCGCGCTGGCTTCGCTCTATGGCGCCGCTCTTGGCTTCGCCGGTCTTGCTTTTCGGCTCGTCGATGCGGATGAAGCGGTGCGCGCCGGCCTTGTCGAAGCCGCGCGCGAGAACCGCATGATCGGAGGCGACGCGTGACGCAGACAGCACCCTTTCCGAAATTGAAACGCGGGCTGGTCGCCATCCTGCGTGGCCTCAAGCCGACCGAGGCGATCTCAATAGGCCAGGCGGTCTTCGACGCTGGCATCGAGGCGATCGAGGTGCCGCTCAATTCGCCGGAACCGTTTTCGTCGATCACCAGGATCGCGGAAGTCCTCCCCGAAACCGCACTGGTCGGCGCCGGCACGGTGCTGACGGCGGCCGATGTCGATGCCTTGCACAAGGCCGGCGGCCGGCTGCTGGTCAGCCCCAACATCGATGCCGATGTCATGGGCCGCGCCATGCAGTATGGCATGGTGACGATGCCGGGCGTGTTCACGCCCACCGAGGCCTTCCAGGCGATCAGGCTCGGTGCTTCGGCGCTTAAATTCTTCCCGGCAAGCGTGCTCGGCGCCGGCGGCATTTCGGCGATCCGCGCCGTGCTGCCGGCAACGGCGCTGATCGGCGCCGTCGGCGGCGTTTCGGACAAGGATTTTGCCGGCTACAAAGCGGTCGGCGTCAGCGTCTTCGGCCTGGGGTCGAGCCTTTATAAGCCGGGCGCCAGCGTCGATGAAGTGGCTGAGCGCGCCCGCGCCGCGGTCGCGGCCTGGGACGAAGCCTTCGGAGGGATTTGATGGACAGCGTTTCGGTCTTCAGCGATCACATTTGCCAGTTGGGGGAGGGACCGAGCTACGATCCCGGCACCGACACGCTGTTCTGGTTCGACATCGTCAATGGCAAGCTTCTGGAAAAGCCGCTCGCCGGCGCGCTGAAAATCCATGATCTCGGCGTGATGGCCAGCGCCATTGCCGTCATCGACGATGCCCGCCAGCTGATCGCCACCGAGATCGGCCTGCAGGTCCGCGATGTTGCGACCGGCAGGCTGACGCTGCACACGCCGATCGAAGCCGACAATCCGCTGACCCGCTCCAACGATTCCCGCGTCCATCCCTGCGGCGCGTTGTGGACCGGCACGATGGGCAAGGACGAGGGCAAGGGCGCCGGCGCGATCTACTGGTTCTTCAAGGGCGAGCTTCGCCGACTGTTCTCCGACATTACCGTGTCCAACTCGATCTGCTTTTCCGACGACGGGACGATCGCCTATTACACCGACACCGCGACCGGGCTTCTGATGCGCGTCGCTTGCGATCCGGCGACCGGC
>NZ_RZSR01000422.1:0-4962 GCF_004023265.1 Mesorhizobium sp. M1A.F.Ca.IN.020.06.1.1 | reverse complement strand
GAATGTGACGACGTCTATGCTGGCCTGCTCTCAAAGCGCGCTGAACTTAACGAGCGTCTGCGCGGGCTTGACGCAGAAGCGCGGCAAATCGAAAAAGAGATCGCCGCGGACCCCACCCCCGAGGTTAGACCCAGCGTCGCGGCATTACTCGGTGATGGGCCGACCGCTAAGGCCGCCAACCGCAAGAAGCTTGCCGACGTGCGCGCAGACAGGGCCGACCATGAGGTTGCCTCGCGGGCGATTGAGCAGCGGATCCGAGACGCAAAAACCCCGGCCGTGCGGAAGGCAATCGCGCTCGTTCGACCAGAGTGGGATCGCCGCCAGAAGGAGTTGTGCGAGGCGCTTGCAGTGGTCGAGAAGGCGCACCGCAGCTTGAACGACCTAGCCGAAGGCCTTGAGGCCGAGGACATCGGTTCGAGTCATTTCGGCAACCGCGCGCATTTCCTTGGCGATGCTCGAGACGGCCATATCGCACGTTACCTCAAGGAGGCTGGCTATGTCGGTTGAATTGGCAAGCGCAGAGCGCAAGAAGGCGCGCGGGCGGCGGCGCCGCATCAAGTTGCCAGGCTGCGAAGCTAGGGAGTCAACCCTGCCGGCCGAGGAGATCGCCAAAATACTGAGAGAGACAAAGCCTGGCGGGAAGCGAAACTCCGACTTGGAGGCGGAACTTGGCCGATAGTAACACCATCAGCGGCTATGTGGCGCGATTCGGGGACATCACAAACGTGGGCGGTGACTTCCGGGAGCGCCTCGCTCCCGGTTGTTTCACGCGCACACTTCGGGAGATGCCCGACGTCGTGATGATTCTCGACCACGATTCGGGCCGCGTCCTTGGCCGCGTGTCTGCCGGATCGCTCCAGCTTCGCGAAGATTCGGTCGGCCTTCATTTCACCTTGTACCCAGATCCAACCACGCCCGAGGGCCAGACGGCAATTGGGACGGTGGCTCGTCAGGACGTAAAGGGATGTTCGTTTTCGTTTTCGGCTCGGTCCGAGAGTTGGGACGACGGGGCTGGCGACCAACTGCCGCTGCGCACCATCGAAGATCTCGACTTGTGGGAATGCACGCTAACGGCGTTTCCCCAATACGAGACGACTTCGGCAAAACTCAAGCGCTCCAGCAAGCAGGACAACGCAGCCAACGCCTTGCGACGTATCGAAGAAAAGGGAGCCAAGCTCTCGGCCAGCGCGCGCCGTGCACAAATGGAAATGGCCATCCGAGGGATCCGGTGACAAAGGCGCGGCGCAAACAAAAAGGCGGGGTGCCTCGCACGCCGCCTGCCGCTGAAGCCCAGAAGGCAGCGCTACGCCGCATTCGCACGCCCGAAAAGCAGCATCTGTCGGCGGGGTTGATGCGGTTTCTGAAGGTGGAGGGGGCATTCCCCTTTCCACCCTGATTGACGCCGAGACCGGTGCCGAAAGAAAACTTTCGCATCCGCAAAATCGAAAATTCAGGCCGAGGCGGCGGTGAGGCTAAGGGGATAAGCTAACCGCTTTACAGCAGCGGCCGGATGGCAAGCATTCAATCATATGGTAAACCCTTGAGGGCCAAATCCTAAAGGGCGCTTTGCTTTGGATTCTTTGCTTACGGAAAAAGATATCGAGGAGGCGCTTTCTGCCGCTTACGCTCACGCTGTTGCGGCGAGCGCGGGATATGTTGTAGCGACCAGGAATTTCGACCGAGATGGCGTAGACCTCACGATTGAGGTAGGTGACACGTTCCGTCCGAAAATCGACGTCCAACTGAAAGCGACGATCAATTTGGATCCAGTCGGCGAGGTCTTTCGTTACCCCTTACGGCAGCGGAACTACGACCTTCTGCGGATTGAGACGCAAACGCCACGAATTCTTGTGGTCCTGAAATTGCCGCAAAACAGGGGTGATTGGTTAACCCTTACCCCTGAGAATTTGATTCTGCGGAATTGTGCGTATTGGACCGCGTTGGTTGGTTCGCCAGCGACGGACAACGAGTCGTCCACCACGATCGACATCCCCGTCAAGAACTCGTTCGACACCAAGAGCCTGAAAGAACTGATGGAAAAATCACGGACAGGGAGCCTACGATGATCAGGTCACTTGTCGATGATCGTGAGGCGCTTGCGGCCGTTACACCGCAAGCGCTGTTGGCCTATGTAAGAGGGCAAGGCTGGGTAAAAACCGAGAAGTTCGGCAATCATAGTGACGTCTTCGTCAAGGAAAAGGCTCCTGAGCTAATCGTTCCCGCCTCCGCCAAACTGGGTGACTACCCTGATGTTGTATCAGAGATCATACGCAAAATTGCGGAGCAGGAAGGACGATCCGAGCTGCAGATCTATCGCGATTTGTCGGGTGCCGATCGTGATGTCATTCGAGTCCGAGCGCCGGAGGCGGACGATGACGGATCGGTAAGGATCGAAGCGGGAGTGGAGATATTCACAAATGCCCGCGACTTGTTGCTTTCGGCGGCCTGCGCAGCGAATGACCCCCGTCCAGCCTATAGGGCTGGAGGGAACAAGGTGGCTTCCAGTTACATGGACCGCGTCAGACTCGGCCAGACTGAGCAAGGAAGCTTCATAGTAACGCTGCTGGCACCCGTTCCTCCTTCTTTGGAACCGCCAAAACAGACTGAGCTTTGGCCGATTGCATATGAGGAGCCTTTTGATCGACGCGTCACCAGAATGCTTGCAGATGGACTAGATGCGGCCCGCAATGCCGCCGAGCAGGCAATACGAGGCGAAGGCCTCGATCCCTTCCAACGTGCTGTTGAAAGCGGCGTCAACGCCAACCTCTGCGAGGCATTGTCGTCCCTAATCACTAAAGGTGAAGGACTCGAAGTTTCAGTGACCTGGGCAAGAACTCGTCCAACGCCGGAAATCAGGAGGAAGGTCGAGTTCACGCGTGGCGATGGGGAGGTGTTTCAGGAAGCCGCTCGCATCCTTCGATCGCAGGAGCCTAGAGTTGGAGAAAGGCTTGCCGGCTATATAACCGCTTCAGCTAGGAAGCCTTCTCAAAAAGAAGGCCAGGTTACCATCAATACTTTTATCGATGGAAAGCCTGTCTCGGTAAAGACAATCCTGCCTCCTGAAGAATTCTCTCGTGCACTTGTCGCTCATGACACTAAGGACATCATCGAGATAGTTGGAGATTTGCGCAGAGAGAACCACCGGTGGTGGCTCGACAGGCCGCACAATCTGCAGGTAATCTATACCACTGCTGATGAGATAGACAGCTTCTAGGCCGCCCCTCAGGCGGACTTTTCTTTTTCAGGATTCACAACAATGACCAAACACCCTGCCGCGGCCGGAACGCAGCCGCATGCCCACCCACTGGAGCAGGAACCTAAATGAGCGGATTGGCTGATCTTCGTAAGGGGACTGTCGGGCATTGGATTCAGGGCGGCACAACTACCGCGCCAACTGTGCCGGAGGCGTCGCCTATTCAGACGTCGCTTCCGACATCTGCTTACGGCCAGACTATTCCCGTTGTGTGGGGCAAGTGCCGCTTGCCGGCCGCTTACATATGGGTGCCGCCGATCGTCACGGTTACCGAGACCCATATGGAATGGTGGGATCAGATCACCACCACGACTAGCGACATGTCGTGCCGGCTGCGCTTTGCCCGACCTCTTGTGCCCGATTCCACGTGGACCATGCGCAAGCTCTATTGCAACGGCACGCTGATCTATGACGCTTCCCAAGGTTATCGAAAAAAGGGACTGAAGTTCCGCTTTTACTCCGGCCTAAGCACTCAAGGACAGGATCCCACAATGGTTGCGGAGGAGGGCGAGAGCAACGTTTCAGCTCACCGTGGCTACCTCGACATCGTGCTCACGAACTTCGACATCCAAGGCTTTGGCGCTCCGCCGGTCTTCGAGGCGGAATGGATTCAGGACGCCGCGTCAACTCATGACTACGACACGTTTCAGACCTACAGCGGCGAGATCGCATTCGGGCAGATGATCCCGGTTTGGGATCAGGGCAAGTTGTTCGGGTTCGATAACGCGGACGTTTATCTTTATTCGATTTATGCCACCAAACAATATTTCAGCTTCGACCTTCCGGGCGACGCCTTCACCACGTATTCGTGTTTCCGGTACAGCCGTGTCCTCGATCGGCTCGTCTATCTCGCGAGCTTCGGCGGGGTGAACAACTGGAAGCCCGTTCTGATCGACGGCTCTACCGGGACCGTGATCGAGACCTCTTCCGCGAGCGCCATTGCCTCCGGCGTTATCCCCGAGCAAGGCGGATGCCTCGTGGATTTCAACACGTCGGCTCTGGTGGTCGGCTTCACGACGAGCAGCGATCAGATTTTCTCGGTCATGCTCACGGTTGACGACATAACGCCGGTCTACCAATCCGGGACGGGCTGGGAAGGGTATTCAAGCATCCAATGCGTGACGCCTGGCGCCGTTCGCGGCAGTGATGCCGACTTCTACTTCTGTGCCGACAGTGACTTGGTAAAGGTGACATTTGCGAGCCAGGGCCAGCTCCTGGCGACGAGCGTATTGGCGTCCTTCTCTGACGATCTCCGCTACGCGATTTATGACGATGACGGCGATATTGTTGTGTGGACAGATGCCGGCACCGTTTCCCGCGTCGATGGGTCAACCGGCGCTGTCGAATATACGAAGACCGTTCCCTACCAGGTCGAGACCATTGGATTGCGCGATCTCGGGGCACCCGACCTCCAGAGGCTAACCGACGAGCTCTACTTCACCACCGGCGGCACGAGTTATTTCACCGACCTCAAAACCGGCCTCACGCGGTCTGTCGCTGGCGCAGATGCCACCGTGCAACCATTCTTTTGGGACGGTCAGACCGACACCGGCATCACCAAGACCGTCCTAAGCCAGCCCCGAAGAATCCGGCTGATAACCGGCGACGGGGATCTTCGCCAACTGTCGGATTTTCTCGAAGATCTGATGGCGCCGTCCGAAGTCGAGACCATCAACATTGACGATGTGATCGATGGGGCGGTGATCGAC
>NZ_RZSR01000041.1:0-13025 GCF_004023265.1 Mesorhizobium sp. M1A.F.Ca.IN.020.06.1.1 | reverse complement strand
TCTGCGCACCGCGAATTCCAGCCTTGCCTTGATGGCGCGGCGCGTGGCCGTGCAGACCAGAAAGCGCGAGGGCTGATCCAGCTCGCCGCCGTTCCTCTGATTATAGGGGTGATGACGCCAGTGCCGCCACTGCCAAAATGTATCGAACGGGGTGAGCAGTATTCTCAAGCCGTGCTTTTCACAGAGACGAAAAAGATCGTCCCACAGCCGCACCATGGCAGGGACGAAGCGACCGATCGGCCGCGACGCTGCTCCACACCGGCCCCGGATTGGCCAATGGCCTGGCCAACATCCACAATGCCCGGCGCGCCCGCGTGCCGATGATCAACATCGTTGGCGACCATGCCTCCTATCACCTGCCGCTCGACGCGCCGCTCACCAGCGACATTGAAGGTCTCGCCGCGCCGATGTCGAACTGGGTCCGCCGCATCGCCGGTCCGGCCGACGTCGCGCCGGCCGCGCAGGCGGCTTTTCGCGCTTCGCTGACGCCTCCCGGCATCGCTACGCTGATCCTGCCGGCGGATGCGGCGTGGGGAGAGGCCAGTCCGCTCCTGTCGGCCAAGGTAGAGCTTGCGGCGCCGCCTTCGGTCGATGCAGCTATCGTGCGCAAGATTGCCGGAGCCATTCGCGTCGCGCCCGGTCGCGTCGGCATGATCCTGCGTGGGCCGGCCGCGCGTGAGGATGCCTTGGAAATCGCCGGACAGATATCGGCGGTTTCGGATGTCCGGCTGTTCAGCGACGTTCTGATCGCCCGGATGCAGCGCGGCCGGGGCCGCGTTGCGCCTACCCGCGTTCCATATCCGATCGACTCCGCGCGCACCCTCCTTGCCGACATCGATCTCCTGATCCTCGTCGGAGCCAGTGAACCGGTGGCGTTCTTTGCCTATCCCGGAAAGCCGGGCCGGCTTGTGAGCGAAGACTGTGAAGTGATGTCGTTGGCCGAGCATGGCGAGAATTTGAAGGCGGCACTCGCTGCGCTTCGCGACGAACTGGGCATCAAACCGTCGCAGCCGGTGCCCGTCGCCACGGCCTTTCCCAATGAGCCGGCCCCGCGCGGCAAGCTGACGGACGACGCGGTTGCACTTTCGGTAGCCCGGAAGCTGCCGGAGAATGCGATCGTCTGCGACGAGGCCGTCACCTCGGCGCGGCGCTATTTTGCGCTCTCGGCCTTTGCCGCCCCGCACGATTACATGATGGGCACAGGCGGATCGATCGGCGGCGGCATTCCAATGGCGACTGGCGCGGCCATCGCCTGTCCTGGCCGCAAGGTGCTGAATCTGGAGGCGGACGGCAGCGGCATGTACACGGTGCAGGGTTTATGGACCCAGTCGCGGGAAAAGCTCGACGTGGTGACGATCGTCTTTTCCAACCGGACCTACGCCATCCTGCACGGCGAGATGCGCAATGTCGGGGTGAACGCGATCGGCGAGAATGCCAGGCGAATGCTCGACCTTGATCAGCCGGCTCTGGACTGGGTTTCGCTGGCAGCCGGCATGGGGGTGGAAGCAGCCCGCGCCGACACATGCGAGCGCTTCGACTCGCTGCTCGACAGCGCGCTGTCGCGTCCGGGGCCGTTCCTCATCGAAGCGGTGATCTGAGCGGCCCCCGGCCCGCCGAGCTTACCAGCGTGTCTTCTCACCAGGTGCTGCAGGCTCAATCGCCAGCGCGTGCACGCCGGCCTTCAATTCGTCGGCAAGGAGGCGATTGACGGCGCGGTGGCGCTCGATGCGGTTCATCCCGGCAAAATTCTGCGAGACGATACGGACGCGGAAATGGGTCTCGCCGGTGCCGTCGAAGACGGCCTCGTGGCCGTGCTCGACGTGGTGATGGCCGGCGTGAAGATGGCTTTCGTTGATGACGGTGAGCCTTTCCGGCGAAAATGCCGCCTTCAGCTTGTTTTCCATCGTCGACTGTATGGACATCGGGGCTTCCCTTCACCACATCTGCGGTACCGCCGCAAAATCTGTGCTTTCGACCGCTTTAGGCCGCGATTCAGCGGTTAGGGCGATCATCGGCGAAATGTCAATTCTTGTTTCGCGGTAGCGAACAGCCCATAAATGGGTGAGGATGAAACCGTATCCCAAATATTTCGAGAAGATTCGCATCCGGCCGGAAAAGGACGCGGAGCTGAAGTCGCGCGCGCCGATCTGCCAGTGGGACGGTTGCAGCGAGGCCGGTACGCATCGCGCGCCGGTCGGGCGCCTGAAGGAGGGCGAGTATTTCCGCTTCTGCTTTGAGCATGTGCGCGAATACAACAAGAGCTTCAACTACTTCTCGGGCGTGTCGGACAGCGAGATCGCCCGCTTCCAGAAAGAGGCGCTGACCGGACACCGGCCGACCTGGCGCATGGGCGCCAATGGCGGCGGCATGCGTTCGGCACCCGACTTCGCGCAGCAGCGCTCCGGGCGTGCAGGCTACTACAACCGCATGCGCGATCCCTTCAATCTGTTCGGCGGCGGAACGCGCGAAGTGCGCGAGCGCAAGGCAAAGCCGCTTGAGGCCAAGGCGCTGGAAACGCTTGGCCTTGATACAAAGGCGACTGGCAAGGATATCAAGGCGCGCTATAAGGAACTCGTGAAGCGCCACCATCCGGATGCGAATGGCGGCGACAGAGGTTCGGAAGACCGGTTCCGCGATGTGCTGCAGGCCTATCGCGTGCTCAAGCAAGCAGGATTGTGCTGAGCGACCCTACGGTCCATGTCGTTTTCCAACTTTCATAAGGTTGGAAAAGGCTCTAAGACCGCCCCCGAACAAAATCGATTGCCGGCGAAACGCGGCGTTTCGCCCGTGGAGACGTTGATAGAGATGAACAAGGTCGATCGCGACATCGCCAACCTGCCCGATACGACGGTGCCGGTGAAGGAGAAATTCGGCTTCGACTCCAAGATGGTGGTTCCGGCCTATTCGGCGGCGACCGAGCACGTGCCCGACATCGACCCGGACTATCTGTTCGACAAGGCAACGACCTTGGCGATCCTCGCCGGCTTCGCCTACAACCGCCGCGTCATGGTGTCGGGCTATCACGGCACCGGCAAGTCCACCCATATCGAGCAGGTCGCCGCGCGCCTGAACTGGCCCTGCGTGCGCGTCAATCTCGACAGCCATGTCAGCCGCATCGATCTCGTCGGCAAGGACGCCATCGTCGTCAAGGAAGGCCTGCAGGTCACGGAATTTCGCGACGGCATCCTGCCCTGGGCCTATCAGCACAACGTCGCGCTCTGCTTCGACGAGTACGATGCCGGACGCCCGGACGTGATGTTCGTCATCCAGCGCGTGCTGGAATCGTCGGGCCGGCTGACGCTGCTCGACCAGAGCCGCGTCATACGCCCGCATCCGGCCTTCCGGCTGTTCGCCACCGCCAACACGGTGGGTCTCGGCGACACCACCGGGCTCTATCACGGCACGCAGCAGATCAACCAGGCGCAGATGGACCGCTGGTCGATCGTCACAACGCTCAACTACCTGCCGCACGACAACGAGGTGTCGATCGTGCTGGCCAAGGCCAAGCACTATCGCGACAGCAAGGGCAAAGAGATCGTCAACAAGATGGTGCGCGTCGCCGACATGACGCGCTCGGCCTTCATCAATGGCGACCTGTCGACGGTGATGAGCCCGCGCACGGTCATCACCTGGGCCGAGAACGCCGAGATCTTCGGCGACATCGGCATGGCGTTCCGGCTCACCTTCCTCAACAAATGCGACGAGCTGGAGCGTTCGGTGGTCGCCGAATTCTACCAGCGCGCCTTCGGCGAGGATCTGCCGGAGAGCGCCGCCAACGTGGTGCTGGGGTAAGGCGCGTGCCGGAAGGCTTGGCCTTTCGGACCACAACGCGCAAGGAATGATCGATGGCGGGTCCGGGCGACAACACGCGCAACAAGCCGAAGAACGGGTCTGAAGCGGACAGCTTCAAGCGCGCCGTCACCGTCTGCATGCGCGCCGTCGCCGGCGACAAGGATCTCGAGGTCGGCTTCGCCAAGGACCGGCCGGCGCTGGCCGGCAACCGCGCCCGCCTGCCCGAACTGCCGAAAAAGGCTTCCCGGACCGACATCGCGATCACCCGCGGCATCGGCGATTCCATGGCGCTGAAGCGCGCCTGCCACGATCAGCGCATCCACAGCAAGCTGGCGCCGGAAGGCAAGCTCGCGCGGGCTATTTTCGATGCCGTCGAGCAGGCCCGCGTCGAGGCGATCGGCAGCCGCGCCATGCAGGGCGTGGCCGACAATATCGGCTCGATGCTCGAGGACAAATACGCCAGGGCAAACCTGGTCGACGTCAAGGACAAGGCCGACGCCCCGCTCGAGGAGGCGGTGGCGCTGATGGTGCGCGAAAAGCTCACCGGCCGCACCGTGCCGAAGAGCGGCGAGCGACTGGTCGATCTGTGGCGGCCCTGGGTCGAGGAAAAGGCCAGCAGCGACCTCGACGGCCTGTCGTCCAGGCTCGATGACCAGCAAGCCTTCGCCCGCATCGTGCGCGACATGCTCGTCTCCATGGAGATGGCCGAGGAACTCGGCGACGACCAGGAGACGGAAGACTCGGAGGACAACGAGGAAAACGAGCAGCAGGGCGAGGAGCAGAGCGAGGAAGGCGGCGAGGACGATTCCGGCTCCGAACAGTCGCAGTCCGAGGACGCGGAGGCTTCGGCCGACGAGGAAGAGTCGGCCGAAACGGAGGCGACCGACGCCACATCGGACGATCTTTCCGACGAGGATGATTCCGACGCCGAGACGCCAGGCGAGGCGCGCCGCAACGAAAATCCCTTCCTCAACCTGCCTAAGGAAATCGACTACAAGGTCTTCACCACCGCCTTCGACGAGACGGTCGGGGCCGAGGACCTTTGCGAGGAAGAGGAGCTCGACCGGCTCCGCGCCTTCCTCGACAAGCAGCTCGCCAATCTCTCTGGCGTCGTCGGCCGCCTGGCAAACCGGCTGCAGCGCCGCCTGATGGCGCAGCAGAACCGTTCCTGGGATTTCGACCTGGAGGAGGGCTATCTCGATCCATCCAGGCTGGTGCGCGTCGTTATCGATCCGATGCAGCCGCTGTCCTTCAAGCAGGAGCGCGACACCAAGTTCCGCGACACGGTGGTGTCGCTGGTGCTCGACAATTCGGGCTCGATGCGCGGGCGGCCGATTACGGTTGCCGCGACTTGCGCCGACATCCTGGCGCGCACTCTGGAGCGCTGCGGGGTTTCGGTGGAAATCCTCGGCTTCACCACACGTGCGTGGAAAGGTGGGCAGGCACGCGAGAAGTGGCTGAAGGACGGCAAGCCGTCGAATCCGGGCCGGCTCAACGATCTGCGCCACATCATCTACAAGTCCGCCGACCATCCGTGGCGGCGCGCGCGCCGCAATCTCGGCCTGATGATGCGCGAGGGTCTGCTCAAGGAAAACATCGACGGCGAGGCGCTGCTTTGGGCGCACAACCGGCTGATCGGCCGGCCGGAACAGCGCAAGATCCTGATGATGATCTCGGACGGCGCGCCGGTCGACGATTCCACGCTCTCGGTCAACCCCGGCAACTATCTGGAGCGCCATTTGCGCGCGGTGATCGATCTCATCGAGACGCGCTCGCCGGTGGAGCTTTTAGCCATCGGCATCGGCCACGATGTCACGCGCTACTATCGCCGCGCCGTCACCATCGTCGATGCCGAAGAGCTGGCCGGCGCCATGACGGAGCAATTGGCATCGCTGTTCGGCGAGGAGAGCGCGCGCGACACGCGGCGCGGTGGTTTGAGGCGCGCCGGATGATCCTTTCGCGGGGCGGATTCCGGCGGACGGCTTTTGTTTGCGCGCTGGCCTGTTCGGCCGCCTCTCCGGTCTTCGCCGAGGGAGGCGCTGTGGTCGAGGCGATCGAAGTTTCAGCGCGGCCGATCACCGAGTTCCATATCGGCCGCGACCGGAAACAGTTCGGGTCGCTCGAGTTCGTCGGCGGGCTGGAGATGACCTCGCCGTCGCGCGATTTCGGCGCACTTTCGGCTTTCCGCTTCCTCAAATCAGGCAGCGATTTCATCGGCGTCACCGATACCGGCTTGTGGTTCTTCGGCACCATCACCCACGATGCCGACAAGCGCCCCTCGGGCGTGTCGAATTTCCGCATGCAGCAGATGGTCGACGCCTCGGGCCAGCCGATCGAGAAGAAATGGGAGGTCGACGCCGAAGGCCTCGCGGTCAAGGACGGTATCGCCACCGTCGGTTTCGAGCGCGACCAGCGCGTCGTCCAGTTCAAGGTCGAGCCGGACAATATGAAGGCGCCGTTCAAGACGCTCGACTATCTGGTCCCGGCGCGGGAGCTGCGCCAGAACCGCGGCTTCGAGACGGTCACACACGCCAACCCTTACGGCCAGCACGAGGGCGGCCTGGTCGTGGTGTCGGAAAAGAGCCTCGACAAGGCCGGCAACATCTATGCCGCCATCATCGAGGGACCGAGTAAGGGCGTCTTCACCATCAAGCGCAACGGCAATTTCGACATCACCGACGGCGCCTTCCTGCCCGATGGCGACCTGCTGCTACTCGAGCGCAGCTTCTCGATGGCGCGCGGGGTGAAGATGCGGCTGAGGCGTATCTATGGCGAGAGCATCGAGAAGGGCGCGGTCGCCGACGGCCCGGTGCTGATCGACGCCGATATGGGCTACCAGATCGACAATATGGAAGGGCTCGACGTCTGGACCCGCGACGACGGCGCGCTGATGGTGTCGCTGGTGTCGGACGACAATCAATCGATCCTGCAGCGGAACCTCTACCTGGAATTCATCCTGCATCAGGATTGAGCGGTGCTTGGTTTTGTCCAATTCGGGACGGAAAACCGCTGCGCATTTGTCCCGAAGTTGCCCGCCCTCAGCGGACTTTATAGATCTCGACCGGCTTGCTCGCCGTCGCCCTGTCCAGTTCCAGCCAATCGGGAACGTCCCGCTTCAGCAGCCTCGCGGCCAGGCCCTTGGGAGCTTGGGCGGCGAGCGAAAGCTCTTCCGAATTGCCGCGGCATATGGCGACCAGCCCGACATGCTCGCGCTCAATGATGGCGCGGGCGGCATCCGGCGTTCCCATGAAGGCGTCGAGCATGGCGAGATTGCCGCCGACATTGCGATGATAGGGGCCGGCCAACGCCCTATGGCCGGTAAACATCAAGATGGGGGAGCCGAGATTGGAGGACGCAAGCACCGTCGTTGCCGGCATGCCGGCCAGGTCGCTGAAGTCCGAGGCCTTGCCGCAGGTCAGCGCATGATCGGCATCGGAATTGATCTTTGCGGGTGCCTTTTGGACCACGGACTGCGCGGCGACGGCGACGCCGGCCCAGGTCGCATTGAGCGACACCAGCCATGCCGCCGCGATGCGGGTGGAGACGCGCCACGACTGCGCGGCGGTTGCCTGCAGGCGAACCCCGGCGATCCAGGTCGAGAGCGGCAGCACCGCGAAGGCAACCGAGAAGGTCGAGCCGCGCACCTGCCATAGGCTGACGGCGAAAGCGACGATCAGCAGCACGGCGGTAAGGGCTTCCTCGCGGCGCAGGCGGCGGCTGCGCAGCTGAAGGCCAATCAACAGGATTGCGATGAAGGGCGTCACATAACGCGCCGCCATCAGCTTCGGCTCGTTGACGGCCACGCTGAGGAAGGGCTGCGCCTCAACGACGTCGTTCAGCCAATAGGTGCGAATGCGCTCATCCATGCCGGCATAGGGCGATGCCAGGCATTGCGGGAAGAACAGGAACGCAACGGCTGCAATTGCAACGGCCAACGCGGACATTGAGAGGAACCGCCGCTTAGCCGTCGACTGTCCGGGTAGACCCGCAATCGCCGCCAGTCCAAAGCCCGACAGCGCCGCGATGACGAACTGGAAAGCCGAGAAGGCGTCGCACTCGGCCACGCCCCAGGCCGACGGCGGTATGGTGGCAACGAGAACCACCAAAGCTATCGCGGCAAATCCGATGCCGAAGCCGCGCGCGGTCTGGCGCTCCCTTTCATCAACGATGAAGAGCACGGCGGCGCAGGCGCCAAGTGTGGCCACATAAGGCGCCGTCTCCATGCCGACGGCAAGGGTGAGGCCTGCACACAGGCCGGACAGAAGAGCGGCTGACCGCCGGAAGGGAGCCTCCGTCATAAGCCAGAGACTGGCTGCCGTGAGCAGGAGCTGGACGTTGTGGTGGTCAAGGGTGCCAGGGTGGAAAATGCCGATAAAGAACAGCGCCGCAGTGGACAGCACCAGCGCAGGCATCGCCACGTCCGTACCGGCGAAACGCCGGGAAGCGCGCAGGATGACGAATATGGTGAGCCCATATAGGGAAAGCGGCCAGATGATCTGCGCTGCCTTTTCAGCGGCAGCCGTGCTGGCGCCTAGGACCCGGAAGGTGAAGATGATCAGCGCGATCGGGGTGTCGACCAGCCGCGACCAGTGCATGACGAAGCCGCCGGGCAGGCCCATCCTGTATTGATGAAGATCGAACCAGCCCTGTCCACCCAAGAGGTCGCGAACTTCGACCAGCCTCAGCATGCTGTCATTGTCGGCGCCAAGGTCCGCGATCGTTGGGAAGCCGGAGATCGCATTGATCCCCAGCACGAGCAGCGTCGCGCAGAGCGAAAGCAGAAGGTCATGTTTCCAACCGGTGCCCTGGATGGTCATGCTGATGGCAATGTCCTGGATCGTTTTGGCGATCCTGCACCAATGGCCGTAACAAAGCGTAAAGCCGCGAAGGGCCGCTTCAAGGGTCAGGCGATGGCCGGCTGGCTCCAGCGGGCGGCAAGCAGCCGGTAGGGGATCAGCGCCACCACCGCGATGATCAGTTTGACCGAGAGATCGCCAAGCGCCCAGGACACCCAGCGCATGGTTTCGACAGGCATCACGCCCATCAGCGGTGCCGTCTCCAGCGCGAAGCCGTCGTTCGGCCCGACAAAGGCGAAGGCGGCGGAGAAGCCGACGCCGAAGAACACCACCGTGTCGAAGACAGAGCCGACCAGCGTGCCGACGATCGGCGCGCGCCACCAGCTTTGCCGGCGCAGACGATTGAACACGGTCACGTCGAGCAGTTGTGCGGCGAGGAAGGCGGCGCCGGACGCGGCCGCGATTCGCACCAGCCGGTCAGCGGCGGTCTCGAACGCGATCAGACCGTGGCGGAACAGGAAGGGCGGAACGAGGATCGAGCAGACGACCGCCGTCATGAAGCCGACGAAGACCACTTTGCGCGCCACAGCGGGGCCGTAGCGACGATTGGCAAGATCGGTGACCAGGAAGGAGAAAGGATAGGTGAAGGCGCCCCAGGTGAGCAGGTCGGCCAGCGACAGGCCGCCGATCTGGCCCTGCATCGGGAACTGGACAAGGATGTTGGACGCCACGACGACAAGCGCCATGGCGGCCACGAAAGGCAGGTATCGTGAAAGGAAGTTCATTTTTTTATCCTGGGTAATGGAACCAGCCGAGCGTCATGACGGCGCTCACTGTCCGAGCACCAGTTTGGAGCCGGTGCTCGAGGCGGTCGTCCCCCGCCTGAAAAGAGAGCTTTAGGCGGCCGACTGCTCGGCGAGCTTTTTCGCGATCTGCTTCTTCAGCAGGCGAGCGCGCTGCGACAGCTCCTTGGCGTCGGCCTTGGCCAGGAACGCGTCGAGGCCGCCGCGATGCTCGACCGAACGCAGCGCGTTGGCCGAAATGCGCAGGCGAACGTTCTGGTTCAGCACTTCGGAAATCAGCGTCACATTGACCAGGTTGGGCAGGAAGCGACGCTTGGTCTTGTTGTTGGCATGGCTCACATTGTGGCCGGTCTGGACTGCCTTGGCAGTGAGCTCGCAGGTGCGGGACATCTTGTCTAACCTTCAGTTCTAAACCTGCCAAACCATTCTGCCCGCGCCAGGCGGCGCGCGGTCTCGGTCAGGCGGCCTTTGGAAAAGTTGGCGTTCCATAGTTGCATTTCGCCACTACGTCAAGCTCCGGCACCTACGCGGCGGCCAAGCTCGCTCCATATAAAGGCCGGAATTCGTCGTATAAGCCCTGCGCGAAGGGATTGCCAGGCTGGAACCGTTGCGTTTCCGCCAGTATCAAGGACCTGCCGCCGCCATGCTTCGCCCATCCCAAGCCCTTGCCGCGCTGCTCGCCGTCGCTGTGCCTACAACCGCCTTCGCTGCTGCCTCGCCGCAGTCCTTCAAGGGCGAATACACCGTGTCGTTCCTGGGCCTTTCGGTCGCCAGGGCGACGTTTTCCAGCCGTTACGACGGCGACACCTATGCCATCAATGGCACCGTCTCGGCCGCCGGCATCGCCAAGCTGTTCGACGATACGAAAGGCACGATCTCGTCGAAGGGTACGATTTCGGGCCAGCAGATGCGGCCGCGGGTTTTCCGGGCCGACTATACTTCCGGCAAGAAGGCATCGGTGGTCGACATACGCTTCGCCGATGGCGACGTCTCCTCGACGAAGGTCGTTCCGGAGCCCGGCAAGCGCGATCCCAAGAATTGGGTGCCGGTCGGCTCCGGCGACCTGAAATCGGTGGTCGATCCGATGGCCGCGACCGTCGTCCATGCCGACAGCCTGGACAAGGTCTGCGGGCGGACCGTCAAATTCTACGATGGCGAGATGCGCGCCAACCTGTCGCTGACCTATGCCTCGAAAGGCTCGATCTCGGTGCCGGGCTACAAGGGCGACACCGTCACCTGCAAGATGGGCTTCGAGCCGGTGGCGGGCTATCGCAAGGGCCGCAAGGCGCTGGACTTCCTGAAGAACAAAAGCCGCATGATGGTGACATTTGCACCCGTCGGCCAATCCGGCGTATATGCGCCGATCCGCGCCACGGTCGGGACCCAGATCGGCCCGCTGACCATCAGCGCAAGACGGTTCGAAGCAGCCGAATAGTTAGGCGCCACGGCGCGCCGCTGGGGATGGGGCATGGGGCGCGCAACACTGATCGGTTTCTCGGCGGACGCCCTGTGGGCGCTGTTTGCACTGCTCACCAAAGCCTCGGGGCTGCGCAAGCCGGCGACCGGCGGAGCGCGCGCATGATGCCGTTTCCGGGCGGCATCGACGCCAATCCCAATGCGACGCTTTTGTTCTCGATCGCCGCCGCCGCGATTTACGTCCTTGCGCTCGAGCTGCCGCCACGCCTCGCCCGTTCCGCCGCCAAGACGCTGGCCGTGGCCTTGTTGGCGGCGCTCGCCGTCATGCAGGGCAGTCCGCCGCTGCTCGTCGCAGCGCTGGCGCTCAGCGCCGCCGGCGACGCGTTCCTCTCCCAAGACGGTGAAAAAGCCTTTCTTGCAGGGCTGGCGAGCTTTCTTGCCGCACATGTCGCCTATGTCGCCTTGTTCCTGAACGCCGGTGGCGGAATCGGCCTGCTCACCGCCGAGTCCTGGCGCGGCGCCATTGCGCTGGCGCTGGCGGTTTTCGTTATCACGATGCTCGCCGCGCTTTGGCGGCGCGTCGGAGCCGCCCTGCGCGTTCCGGTCGCCGTCTATGCCGGGGCGATCCTCGCCATGGGTGTTTCGGCGCTCACGACCTTTCATCCCTGGGTCATCGCCGGAGCCGTGCTGTTCATCATATCGGACGGGCTGCTGGCGGCAGAGCGCTTCCTGCTGGCCGCGAGCTCGCCGCATCGCGTCTGGATGCGCTACGCGGTCTGGGTGCTCTATTATGCGGCCCAGTTGGCGATCACGCTTGGTTTCCTGCTGGCCTAGGCTGTTTTCGGCTGCCAGTCCGGCTCGGCCAGCTCGAAGGCTGCGAAATCGAAGCCCGGTGCCACCGTGCAGCCGACCAGCGTCCATCCGCCGAGGCTGCGCGCCGACTGCCAACAGCCGGCCGGGACCACGATCTGCGGCCGCTCGCCGGCGGAAAGTGCCGCGCCCAATAGATGTTCGACGACGGTGCCGGAGCCTTCTTCGTGCGTGGAGAGAGCCAGCGGCGCGCCGGCATAGAAATGCCAGACCTCGGCCGCGTCCTTGACCCGGTGCCAGGCCGAACGCTGGCCTTGCTCCAAAAGGAAATAGATCGCGGTCGAATGGCCGCGCGTGCCACCCTCCGCGTCGCGAAACGTCTCGGCATACCAGCCGCCCTCGGGGTGCGGCTCGAGGCCGAGCGCGGCGATGATTTCGGCGGCGCTGGTCATAAAGGAGCGCTCAGAAGTTATCCTTGCGCTTGCGGATCTCGGCGAACACGTCCGTATCGCTCGCCCTCTCCATGCCGAGATGTCTGCGGATCGCCGGGTCGTGCCAGCGCAGGAACGGATTGGTCGACAGTTCCTCGCCGATCGTCGTCGGCAGGGTCGGCTTATTGTCGGCGCGCAGCTTCTCGATCCTGGCGGCGCGCTCTTTCAATGCTGAATTGCTGGGGTCGACGGTCAGGGCGAAGCGCGCGTTGGCCAATGTGTATTCGTGGCCGCAATAGATGACGGTCTCGGCCGGAAGGGCGGCAAGTTTCTTCAGCGAATCGTGCATAACCGGCGGCTTGCACTCGAAGAGCCGACCGCAGCCCAGCGCAAACAGCGTGTCGGCGGTGAAGGCCACTTTCGAGGCCGGCAAATGGTAAGAGACATGGCCGGCGGTATGGCCGGGCGTCTCGATGACCTCGATCTTTTCCTCGCCGAGGCGGATGACGGAACCCTGGCTGACCGTCTCGTCGATGCCGGGGATCTTCGCCTGTTCCGCTTCCGGTCCGACGATGGTGAGCTTGAAGCGCTCCTTCAGGGCCAGATTGGCCTCGACATGGTCGCCATGATGATGCGTGGTCAGGATCATCGTCGGGGTCCAGCCGGTGCGCTTGATCGCAGCCAGGATCGGCGCTTCTTCCGGGGCATCGATGATCGCCGTCTGCCCGCTCCTGGGGTCATGCACCAGAACGCCGAAATTGTCGGTGCGGCACATGAACTGTTCGATTTCGACCGGCATCACGTCGCTCTCCGTTATGGCCGCAGACATAGGGCGCCCGGCCGCCGATGTCATCCGCCTTTGTTGAACTCGCCGGATATCGCGGCTACCGTCCGGCGCATGCATTCCGATATCGTCGATCTCCGGTCCTTCTATTCGACCACGCTCGGGCGCCTCGCCGAGCGCGCGATCACCATGT
>NZ_RZSR01000421.1:0-4966 GCF_004023265.1 Mesorhizobium sp. M1A.F.Ca.IN.020.06.1.1 | reverse complement strand
ATCTAGGTGGACGACGTTTACTCCATTTCCGCCCACGGCGCATCTTTCGCGCTCTGCATGTCAGCCGGAACGGCCAGATCCTGGAAGCAGACGGCGGCACTGCACGCCACTCAGCGGTCAGTGGATCTCGCCAACCGCCTTTCCAGGCTGTTCGGCATCGACCCAACCCATCACCGCGTCAAGATCGACGCCCTTGCGAGTCGACCACTCAACCAAATTGGCGGGCCGGTAGCTTGACGAGTGGCGATACCGCTCGAAGACCGAGCCATCAATCGTCTCATTGACATTGATGTACGTCGCATCCGGGTCCCGGCCGGGAGGGGATGCAATGGGCCGAAGATGCCTCTTGCTGAGGATGGCGTAGGAGCCGCGCATGAACTCCCGGTAAGAGTCTGAAATCGGAGCGTCGAGGGCCCCGTCGTCCACCTCGATGTCGCTCCTGAACGCGAGACCGTGGGACCGGGCCTTTTCGATGATCCAGCTGAGAGGAGCCTGTGCAAGCAGATCATTCGGGTATCCGCCGCCCACATTACCGTGGGCGCCAGCAAACCAACGCTGCTCGACACTGCTGTAGGGACGCGGCGGTGCGATCACCGCCTGGGGATCGGTAGGGATTCTCTTCGTCCATAACGTCGGCATGAAGCTGTTGCGATGCTCATCGAGGGCAAGGGCGTGAAACGCATTCTCGATTGGCACCCTCAAGCCCGTGTCCAGAAATCGGAAACTGGTCCGACTGATGCCTTCCCAGCTGAACGCGGGAATGCCGAGCGCGCCGACAGTGTCCCAGACGGCCACCAGCTTGATCGGCACGCGGCGGGAGTATTTCAGCATCCAGCGTTCTTCCAGGGCAGAGGCCTTCAGCGGGCCTGCGACCAAGTCGTCATGAAGCTTCCACACGGTCAGCGCGTCGCGTCGGCGGTACCGGGCGAACAACTGGTTGACGCTTAACGGGGCACCCGGCCTCAACAGGCCACACTTGGTGATAAAGCCTGTCAGAGAACGCGCAGTGAAGGCGCCACGGCTGAAGCCGAACACGAAGATGTCGTCACCATCGTTGTAGTTTTCGACCAGCCACTCATAGGCATCAAGGATATTCCTGAGCAGCCCCTTCCCAAAGGCTCCGCCAATGACTCCGTTCACCCCGATATCATAGTAGGCGAGCTGGGCTGGGTTTCCGGTGTCTTTCGTTGAACACAGGGCGCGCAAGCGCCAGACATTGGTGTTGTCCGACACGGAATTCCAGGTTCCATCAAGGAAAACCGCCAGCCGCTTCTTACCCGGTCCCGCTGCCGATAATGATTCCATTTCGCTTCCTTGAAAAGGAAGACAGACCACGACATATGGCGGCTGTCCAGCGGTCCTAAGTCAGCGCCCTCCGGAGATTCTGTCCGGTTGCTAAGAAGGTGGGGTAACGCGGCCACAGATGGTGACAAAGGCTGAACTGCCCCAAGCGGCACGAGGCGCGAACAAGATCGAGTAGTCGCGGCTGCTGGTCGTGGGCCGGCCGATGGTGATCATGGACACGCCGACGTAGCTCCCGGTCTTGAAGCGGCCGATGAATTCGACAGGCATCGCCTATGTAGCGGAAGCACCCGTCGCGCCGGTCGAGCTTGAACCTCAGTGTCGGGTTCGGTTGCGTTGGTTCTTCCTGGGCCCTTGCCGGAGCAGATATGAGAATGGCGGCGCCGACAGCCCAGAGCAGCGGCCATTTGGAGGCACTATGGCGCATCACTTGGTCTCGGGGTCGGGCTCACCAAAGGTCTTCACGAAGATGGCCTTGCCAGTGCCTGAAATTTGCTTCTGGATGTCCCAGTCGAGCTTGCTGTCCCTGATGTAGAGACTGAGGGTACAAATCTCGCCGCGGCAGGCACTTGGCGTTGAGGACTGCTTGTCCTGGATAGAATATGAGGCGATATATCCAACGATAACGTCCTTGCAGTCCGTGTCGGGTAAGCGGCAAGGCGGCGCGTTTGACACTTTGCTACTTAAGGAGTTCCGGTGCATAGGATTTGACGCGTGCCATCGTGAGGGCCCGACCATGTCGCACCAAAACCTCATGCTCTTCGGCCTCCAATCTCTTTAAATCTGTTGCCACCAGCGAGGCGAAAGCGGCGTCGCCAGGCCGTTCCTCGCCTACCCGGCTGTCGATTGAAAACCAGATGGGTTTCGGGCCCTTTTTCGCGTCGTACGACAATTGCAGACGAGCAAATTGAAGACCTCTTACCTGCTCCATCATGATGTTGATCGCCTCCTTGAGCACGATTGTCCCGGACTCCGTCGGATGAGGGGACACGGCGAACGGCTTGCCGCCATCACTTACAAAACACACATCGACGGGATTGCGCCGCGCTCGCATCAACGGGTTCACGCCCAGATTATCGTAAATGCCTCCATCGCTCAGCGTCGCGTATTCGCTCAGGGAATTGGGATAGATGTCGGCATTGAGCCGTAGCGGGGGAAACACGGGCGGGAAAGCCGAGGATGCTGCCACGGCCAAGCTGATTGGATAGTTACTCGCATTCGCGGTGCCGCTCTCGTGCTCCCCCATCGTTTCTCCAGCGTCTTCTCCGGGCGCCAATGCCTTGCCTGCAACAAAGAAAAACATGTTGCCGGTGGCCAGGTTGGTGGCGTTGAGATAGATTCGTGGACCATCTCTGAGAGCGGATAGCCGTGCACCCGCGAACAGATCCCGATCGTAGCTTGCGCCAAGCTTCTCCAGGCGTGTTTCGAAGGGGTCCAGGATACCTCCGATGATCGAAGAGACGGCGATCGACTTTGTCAGCAGATAGTCCGAAAGGCCCTTCAGCACATCCTGTTTGCCCCAATTCAGCGCCAAGTAGGCGCCTGCCACGCTCCCGCCGCTCACGCAGCTGATGAGATCAAGCTTGTCGAGTAAGTCGAGTTCCTGGAGAGCCGTAAACGTCCCTACATGGAACGCGGCAGCACGAAACCCGCCCCCCGAGAGCGCAATTCCAAGTTTCTTGGTTTCGCCGTTGATTAGAACGACCATCGTATACCCCCCATTGAGAATTCCCCGCCGACCCGAGCAGCTGGCATCATGAAAGGTCGAACGTCATCTCAACAAAAAGATCGCTGTGTTCGATCTTGACCGGCCGCTTTGCTGACGTCGGGTTGTTTCGGAAAGCTCGTTTTTCGACGGTTGGATTACCGTCGCCCTGAACGATGCGTCCCTTGGTCTTTTCCTGCAACGCCTTGTAAAGCTCCTCGAACGGCATCCTCCACCCGCTTCCAGGTTCCGCTCGACCCTTACCTTGAATGGCCGCGACCGCCTCTACGACCGGTATCGCGGCTACTAGTCGTGGGTCGACCATGCGCTCCAGACCGAGCGCTTTGACCGTGGCATTATGACTCCCATGGTGTCCGACCTTGTAAAAGGTTGTCCGGCGCAACAGGTCCTCTGCGGTGACAGGTTTGCCCGAGGACATAGTCTTCGCGGCGGGAGGATAGGTCTGGTCATTCCAAGACAGCCAATTCCCCACCTGGGCGTCTCCGGGAAACAGCAATACCTGGCCATCGGGGAGTTCAAACGCCAGTGCCAGGCTGGTGTTGTTTGTATCCGAATCCATCTTCAGGGCCAAAGCTTCGATGGAGCCTGTCCAGTCGCTGTCAATCCTACGCCACTTTTCGGCCGGAGCGTCATACAGTTTGCGGACCCCCGACTTGGTCGCCTTCTTGCGACGGGTTTTCTCTTTCAGGGGTCTTTGGTAAACGGCCGAGAAAGGCAGGACTGTGTCGGTTCGATTGGCAAGAAGCGAGAGCTGGGCATTTACTGTGCTTTCCGCCGCCGCGGCGGCGTCCAGACGCGTCAGATATACCTCCTTCGCCTGTCCCTTGGATGGGGTGTCTTTTCGCAGCAAAACTTCATCTCGAGGCGGGCCAAGAACAAAGGCCTTGATATTGAACTCGTCGAGGTCAATGACCTGTCCAGGCTCAAGATAAGATGTTGAATCGGCACCAGCTTTATCCTTCAGCATTTGCATGATTTCGGCCGTCCCGAAGACGCCCGATGCACCTAGCCCGTTTATGGCGACTGGCCCGGCGAAAGCGGCAAGCGCCGCTGCCGTTCGCAAGCCGGGATGCGCATCGCCTTGCGCCAGCGTGGCCGCCGCCGCCAAAGCCTGCTTTCCCTTCGAAAATCGTGCCCTTAGGACCTGAGCCTGCGGATCTTTCAGGTTTTCGGTCCAAGCCATCCAAAGCCGGCCGATGGAAACCGCACCGTCAAGGAATGCGCCTTTTTCGAACGCAAACCCGGACAGATGGTCGTAGTGCTCGTGGGTTATGACCAGCAGGTCGATCCGGTTGCCGACGGTCTTCAGGACGTCTTTCGCGATCGCTGAAATGCGGGCCGGGCCTGCCTCAACTTCGGACAGGCGCTTTTTACCGATCCGGTTCACGACCTTCGGGTCAAGTTTGGCGATCAGATCGGCTCCAGCGGCAACGTTCTGGAGGACCCCACAATCTATAAGTATGGATCGCTCCAACTCCGCGCCGCCGTCGTCCAACGTGGTGCGAATGAGGAAGCAATCGCCCAAGATGCCGCGATACATCCTGATCCTCAAGAGCTTCAATATCCCCACACCTAACCTCCCCGGTGCACCAGAGCGAACGGTTCGTCCAACGCAGTGCCGGTCGATCCCCCTTGCAGTCCATAACCGAACGCAGTCGAGCCGAAGCGGTAACCCGCAAGGAAATCGCGTTGTTGCTCCAGCCGGGCATCGTCACTAATTCGCTTTCGGACTGCGTAACGCAGGTGACCCTCCCGAAGGTCGAAGATGAGTGTGGCACCACCGCGGAACACAAAGTCCGCGCCCGACGGGTTATCGCCGTGCTTGTCTTGAAGCTCCTGTTCGTTCTGATCGTAGAAGCCGCGCCGCTGCTGTACAATTTCAATGATAAGTTGGCGGAGATCCTGGCCGTCGGGTCCTGTTCGCCGGGAGGTTCTTAC
>NZ_RZSR01000420.1:0-4972 GCF_004023265.1 Mesorhizobium sp. M1A.F.Ca.IN.020.06.1.1 | reverse complement strand
CGCCGATGAAGAGCGATGGCCCGCAAATCATCCATCTCCAGTCTGAAGAGGGCGATGGTCCGCCGAAGGCCGGTATCGTCATCCGCGATCCTTCCACACTCAGCCAGAATCTCAAGGTCGCGCATATTCCCGACAGGGCGCTGATCGAGGCGAGCGACAGCGGCCCGCTGCCGGTGCGCTCCGCCGATGGCCGGCGACCGTTCGACGTCTATGCGCGGCCCTGGTCCGGCGCGCGCGGCGCGCGCGTGGCGATCGTCATCGGCGGGCTCGCCGTCTCCCAGACCGGCACGCAGGCGGCGATCGCCAAATTGCCGGCCGAGGTGACGCTGGCTTTCGCGCCGCAGGGCAACAGCATCGACCGCTGGATGAAGGCGGCGCGCCAGAGCGGACATGAGATCGTCATGCAGATACCGCTCGAGCCGTTCGATTATCCCAGCGTCAATCCGGGACGCAACACGCTGACGGTCGCTGCGAGTCCGGACGAGAACCTGAAGAGCCTGCGCTGGGCGCTGTCGAGGACGACCAACTATACCGGCGTCATGAACTATATGGGCGCGCGTTTCTCGGCTGATGCAAACGCGATGGGACCGTTCATGGCCGAGCTCGGCAAGCGCGGCCTTGCCTATGTCGACGACGGCTCCTCCGCGCGAAGCCTGGCGCCCAACCTCGCGCTGAAGGATGGCGTTCCTTTCGTCGCCGGCGACATGGCGATCGATGCTGTGCAGGACCGCGGCGAAATCCTCAAGAAGCTGGACAGCCTCGAGGCGACGGCACGCGCCAAGGGCAGCGCCGTCGGCATCGGCTCGGCCTTCGATATCACCGTCGACACGGTTGCGTCCTGGGTGGCAGAAGCGAAGAAGCGCGGCATCGAGATCGTGCCGATTTCGGCGGTGGCGATCGATCCGCAAAAAGGCTGACGCCGACCCTTTCGCCTGAATGCATCTCCAAAACGGCTGGAAATCTCAACGATGGCCAAAAAGATCGATCCTGAAACGCTGCCCTATCGCCCCTGCGTCGGGCTGATGATCCTCAACCCGGCCGGGCTGGTCTGGGTCGGTCATCGCATCGCCGAGCCGGACAGCGAATTCTCCGGCACCACGAAACTCTGGCAGATGCCGCAGGGCGGCATCGACGAGGGCGAGGAGCCGCTCCCGGCGGCGGAGCGGGAGCTTTACGAGGAGACCGGTATGCGCAGCGTGTCGCTGCTTGCCGAAGCGCCGCACTGGATCAATTACGACCTGCCGCCGCATCTGGTCGGCGTCGCCTTCAAGGGCCGCTATCGCGGCCAAACGCAGAAATGGTTCGCCTACCGCTTCGAGGGCGACGAGAGCGAGATTGAGATCAATCCGCCGCCGGGCGGCCACAAGGCCGAATTCGACCAATGGGCATGGCGGCCGATGCGGGAGCTGCCCGACCTGATCGTGCCCTTCAAGCGCAAGGTCTACGAGCAGGTGGTGGCCGCGTTCCAGCATCTTGCTCGCTAGGCGTTGGCAGGCGCGCTTCCAACTAAGTACGGTTAGCGAAGAGGTTGGCACCGTAGTCGAGATCATGCTTTGTTGATGCAGATGCGCCGCAGGCAAAGAGGCAAACATGAACGACGCGCGACAAGCGCACTTCGCCGGCGTCGAGAAGCACGCAGCTCCGCAACAAGTGTGACCCGACTTTGTCCGACGCAATTGCCCCGATGACCGGCACCAAAACGTCTTTGCCGCAAACGACCGCCACCAGCGGCTTTATGCCCGGCGAAACTTCAGCCGGCGCGATCCTGACCATCGATCTTGGCGCCATCCGCGAGAACTACCGGCGGCTGAAGGCGCGGCTGGCGGGCGTGCGCTGCGCAGGCGTGCTCAAGGCTGACGGCTATGGCCTCGGCGCAGCGCGCGTGGCATCGGCGCTGATGAAGGAAGGCTGCGAGATCTTCTTCGTCGCGCTGCTCGGCGAGGGCATCGCGCTGCGCAAGGCGCTTGGACCCGGACATGAGATCTTTGTGCTCAACGGCCTGCCGCCGGGCTCCGAGCCGGAAGCGATCGCGACTGGGCTTCATCCTGTCATCAACAGCACCGCTCAGTTGAGGGCGTGGCGTGAAGCGGCGCTTGCCGCCGGCCGAAAGCTGCCGGCCGCTGTTCAGGTCGACAGCGGCATGTCACGGCTCGGCATGCCGCCGGCTGACGTCGAGGCGCTCGCGGCGGATGCTTTCGGCGGCATCGACATCCGCCTGGTGATGAGCCATCTCGCCTGCGCCGACGAGCCGCGCAATCCTGCCAACGAAGCGCAGCGGCTCGCGTTTGAGCGGCTACGCGGGATGCTGCCCAAGGCGCCGGCCTCGCTTGCCAATTCGTCCGGCATCTTTCTCGGATCGGCCTACCACCACGACCTCGCGCGGCCGGGCGCGGCGCTATACGGCATCAACCCGACGCCGGGCGAGGCGAACCCGATGATGCCGGTGGTCCGGCTGCAGGCGAAGGTGGCTCAGACGCGCAACGTCGAAGACGGCGCCGGCGTCGGCTACGGCCACAGCCATCATGCGCGCGGACCGCTCAGGCTGGCGACAATTTCGCTCGGCTATGCCGATGGCTGGCACCGGCGCGCGGCGTCGGCCGCCTGGTTCGAGGGCGTGCGGCTGCCTTTCGTCGGGCGGGTATCGATGGATTCCATTGTCCTCGACATTTCAGCGCTTCCGGTCGATCAACTGGGCGAGGGCGACCTCGTCGAGCTCATCGGGCCGTCGCAAAGCCTCGACGACGCGGCCGCGCATGCCGGAACCATCGGCTACGAGGTGCTGGCCAGCTTGGGTGCGCGCTTTCACCGCCGCTACATCGGCGGGTGAAAGGGGCGGCTTGCTTGACAAGCCGATGCATCTCGGCAAGGGTCGAGGCATGAGCAACCTCGCCCATAGCAGAACCTTTTTCAGGGTTTGCCCCATCGCGGGAGCGTAGCCCCGGCGCGGTCGTGTTGGCGACCGCCGAGCCGGGGCATTTGAATTCCTGACATCGTCATTCGAGCCAGCCAGCCTTTCGCGGCTGTCGGCTCTTCGTCGCCGCCTTTGAGCGGGCTGCAGCGCGCGTCGGTTCGTCGACGTGCAAATCCAGGAGGTTTGCCATGAATGCCACAACCCAATCGCGTTCCCGAAACACGATCCTCGTCAGCGACGCGGACCACGACCGGCTCAGCGGCCTTGCCAGAGCCTTTCTCGAGCGGACGCCCGAGATGGCCGAGGACCTGCTCGCCGAGATGGACCGCGCGCGGATCGCCGCCGAAGCGGCGATGCCAGCCGATGTCGTGCGGATGGGCACGACGGTGACGCTTCACGACGGGGAAGGAAGCATTCAGCGCGTCACGCTAGTCTATCCCGCCGAGGCCGACATCGCCGAAAAACGCATCTCGGTGCTGACGCCGCTCGGAACCGCGCTGATCGGCGCGCGTGCCGGCCGCACAGTCTCCTGGCGAAGCCGCGACGGCCGGGTGCTTTCGGCGACCATCCACGCGGTCGAGCAATCCGCGTCGCGGAGAGCGCCATGACCAGGACCATCTATCGCCTCACGCCGAAGGATCTCGCGGTTCTCGAAGCGATGCTGATGCGCCGGCGCGCCTTTGCCGACGCGATCGTGCCGATGCTCGAACGCAAGCTCGCCGAGAGCGACATCATCCCGGCCGGCATGGTCGAGCCCGACATCGCCACGCTGAACAGCCGGGTAGTCTTCCGGATCAACGACGGAGCCCCGGAGACGAGGACGTTGATGCTGGGCGACGCCTCCGCTCCTGTCGGATTCGGCCTGCCGCTCGGCACCTGGCGCGGCCTCTGCCTGCTCGGCATGAGGGCGGGCCAGTCGGTAGTGGCCGAGCGCCCCGACGGCAGCCGCGAGCGCATCCTTCTCGAGGATGTGGCCTACCAGCCGGAGGCCGAGCATCAGGCGGCTCGGACTGCCGCACAGCGACCCCGTGGCCCGAGGCTGGTGTACAGCGCCGCAGGCGATCGTTGGCCCCTTGGCGGGGGCGGCAAAATCCGGCAGACAGAAGGCGACGATCCCGGCCCTTCGGCGGCATGATCGGTTTGAGGGAGCATAGAATGAAAGTCCTGGTGCTGGGCGGCGGTGTGATCGGGATCACCACCGCCTACTTCCTTGCCGAGGCCGGCCACGAAGTCACGGTGATCGACCGGCAGCAGGGCCCGGCGCTGGAGACCAGCTTCGCCAATGCCGGCGAAGTGTCGCCGGGCTATGCCTCGCCATGGGCCGGGCCCGGCATTCCCGTGAAAGCCGTCAAATGGCTGTTGATGAAATACGGACCGCTGGTGGTGCGGCCGGCCTTCGATCCGCATATGTGGACATGGCTCTTGAAGATGCTGCGCAACTGCACGGCCCAGCGCTATGCGCTGAACAAGTCGCGCATGGTGCCCTTGGCCGAGTACAGCCGCGACACGCTGAAGGCGCTACGCACTACGATCGGCATCAGCTATGACGAGCGAGCCAAGGGCACGCTGCAGCTCTTCCGCAAGCAGAAGCAGCTCGACGGCACCGGCGGCGATGTCGAGGTGCTGAAAAAATATGGCGTTCCCTACGAGCTTCTCGACCGGGACGGCTGCATCGCGGCCGAGCCGGCGCTGGCCGGTGTGCGGGAAAAATTCGTCGGTGGGCTGAGGCTGCCCGGCGACGAGACCGGCGACTGCAAGATGTTCACCGACAAGCTGGCCGAGCTTTGCGTGGCGCGCGGCGTCGCCTTCGAATATGGCACGAGCATCCGGCGCGTCGTCAGGAACCGAAACCGCGTCGTCCAGGTCGGCACCGACAAGGGCTGGCGAACGGCGGAGGCTTATGTGATGGCGCTTGGCAGCTATTCGGCTCCCTTCATGCGCAAGATGAAACGGCCGATCCCCGTCTATCCGGTCAAAGGCTATTCCATCACGCTGCCGATAACGGACGCGGATGCGGTCGCCGAGCCTGGTGATCGCCACCTTGTAAGTCTCGTCCATGAT
>NZ_RZSR01000419.1:0-4973 GCF_004023265.1 Mesorhizobium sp. M1A.F.Ca.IN.020.06.1.1 | reverse complement strand
TCCGTGAGGTGACCGGCAGGGGCGCTACCGGACGTGGGGCCCCGTTTAGCTGCGGCGGGCTTTGGCGAAAGCGACAGCACTGATGATTTTTGCTGTACGCTCATTCTCCCTCATCTGCGCGTTGACAGAAAACCAGCAGCCGAGGGTCACTGCACGCTGTGCTCCCGCGATTTCCGGAAAACCAATGAAGAACGACTTTGATCTATCGCGCGGGACGTATCATTCAACCATGTCGAGAACGGGCGTGACGGCACGTACACTATGGACCAGAGAACTTTGTCTGGCGACTTTGCGCACGCCTGCAGAACTCTTCGGAAAACTTCCTTCTGTTGATCCAATGATCGTAATGAGCTGGAGTGGCATCGCCGCTCTCCCCGGTTCTTGCTCTCTCAGTTGAACTTGATGCTGGCCTGCACGAACACGCCGTAGCGCTTTGCCTTCCAATCGTCGGCCTGCGGGGAACCACGACCGCCCATTGCCTCTTCGAAATGAGCCGTGCCGTTATTCGCCACGGCCCAGTAGCGGGCGCCGACGCCGATGTTGAACAAATCCGTGACCTTGTAGTTCAACACCGCCTCGAGCTGGACGCCATGCCCATCGCCGTCTTCGGGAATTAGCTTGATCTTGGGGCGCATGTGGTGCTGATCTTTGCCGTCGAGCCGCGTGAAGAGGAACGCCACGTCACCAGAAAGGCTGAGTCGCGCGGTGAGTTGCGTCTGCCCGGCCAAGCCGAGTCGCAGCGAATGCCAATCGTTGTCCTGGCTGATGAGGTTGACGTAGGTCGGGACGGTTGGCACACAGGTCCTCCAGTTGGTCGCCTGCTGCGTGCAACCGAAAGCGTCGTAGCTCTCGTGCCAGAAATTGTTGCCAACAAAAGCACCGATGCGGTAGCGCGGCGCGTTCAAGAAATTATATCCAAGATCGGCGGTGAAATAGCTGACGCCGCCCCCGCGCTGATCACTGAATGTGTTTGAGTAGCCCCCCATTTCCGTAAGAAGTCCTCGTCATGAGAAAACCCTCCCTGATGCCGCCGGCACCGAGGAGGCCTTTACGAAAATGCCAGTCGGATTGTGGATCGCGTTGAAGAAGACTTCACTCGAATGCGCGTCTAGATCGTCATAGGTGAGCCGCGAGACCGGTGACGTACCTTTATGATTGTAAAGGTCCTTCGATGCTTGCCGGTACTGGGCCAGTAGCGTAGTCCACCCTCGAACGAAAAGACTGAGGCCGCCGCCCCGGCTACCGACGCCGACTCGAAATCACCGGCACTCGACGGCGGTTCGGAACTCCTCGGTGCCGCAGCGCCGGCCAAGCCGGGCCCGGTGAAAAATTCGTCGTCGAGGGCAAGGCGCCCGCTGCTTCGCCCGGCCGCGCCGACGATTTTTCTTGGCCGCCAAGGCGGCAGCCTGCGGCCGCGGCCACAACCGAAACGACCACGGCGATCGTCCGTAAACCTGCCCCCGGGACACCTGAAGGGCAAAGCGCCCTCAGATGGCCGCGGGAGTAGCGTTTCCAAACGGTCTCAGCGCGGCAGCACGCTCGATCCCATCAGCGCCTCGTCGATCGAACGCGCTGCCTGACGGCCCTCGCGGATCGCCCAGACGACCAGCGATTGACCGCGGCGCACATCGCCCGCCGCATAGAGCTTTTCGACGCTGGTCTTGTAGTCGCGATCATTGGCCTCGACGTTGTTCGAGCGGCGGCTGTCGATGGCGATCTTCATCTGGCCAGCCAGTTCCGACACCGGCCCGACGGCGGCCGGCCCGGCAAAGCCGATAGCGATGAAGGCGAGATCCGCACGGATGACGAATTCCGTGCCGGCGATCGGCTTGCGCTTTTCATCGACCTCGCAGCATTTGACGCCGGTCAACGCGCCGTCCTCGCCGATGAATTCGAGCGTCGCCACCTGGAACTCGCGCTCGGCGCCTTCCGCCTGCGAGGACGAGGTGCGCATCTTCGTCGCCCAGTAGGGCCAGACCGAAAGCTTGTCTTCCTTTTCCGGCGGCTGCGGCCGGATGTCGAGCTGGGTGACGCGAACGGCGCCCTGGCGGAAGGCGGTGCCGACGCAGTCGGACGCGGTGTCGCCGCCGCCGACGACGACGACATGCTGGCCGCCCGCGACGATCGGCGGCGACGGCCACGCCACCGACTGGATCGGCTCACCGCCGATGCGCTTGTTCTGCTGCACCAGGTAAGGCATCGCGTCATGCACGCCGTCGAGATCGTCGCCGGGAATGTTGGCCGGGCGCGGCGTTTCCGAACCGCCGCAATAGAGCACCGCATCATACTCGGCGAGCAGCTCCGCCACCGGCTTGTCGACACCGACATTGATCCCGCAATGGAAGCTCACGCCCTCGCCTTGCATCTGCTCGATGCGCCGGTCGATGTAGTGCTTCTCGATCTTGAAGTCGGGGATGCCGTAGCGCATCAGCCCGCCCGGCCGGCTCTCGCGCTCGTAGACGTGAACGTCGTGGCCGGCGCGGCCAAGCTGCTGGGCGGCCGCCATGCCGGCCGGCCCCGAGCCAATGATTGCGACGCGCCTGCCGGTCTTCCTTTCCGGCGGATAGGGCCGGATATGACCGGTTTCATAGGCCTTGTCGGCGATCGCCTGCTCGATCGTCTTGATGGCGACCGGAATGTCCTCGAGGTTCAGCGTGCAGGCTTCCTCGCAAGGTGCCGGACAGATGCGGCCGGTGAATTCCGGGAAATTATTGGTCGAATGCAGGTTGCGGATCGCATTGTCCCAGTCGCCATTGTAGACGAGGTCGTTCCAGTCCGGGATCTGGTTGTGGACCGGGCAGCCGGTCGGCCCGTGACAGTACGGAATGCCGCAATCCATGCAGCGCGCGGCCTGTTTCTCGACCTCCTTGTCCGACATCGGCAGCGTGAACTCGCGAAAATGCCGGATGCGGTCGGAAGCCGGCTGGTACTTGTGCACCTGCCGGTCGATCTCGAGAAACCCTGTTACCTTGCCCATAGTCCAGTCCCTGCTGTCCAGATGGCGCGCTCGACGACGCACCCGTTAACCTCATAAGGCAGCCATGGCAACCTTCAGTCCGAGGCCAGGATTGTTGATGAAGGCGTCGCCCGGGAAGCTTGGCTTCCCGGCAATCCCAATACCTATTCCGCCGCAACGCCCATGCGCATGCGTTCCATTTCGATCAGCGCGCGGCGGTATTCGACCGGCATGATCTTCCGGAATTTCGGCCGGAAAGTCGCCCAGTTGTCGAGGATCTCGCGGCCGCGCACCGAACCCGTGTAATGGACGTGGTTCGAGATCAGCTGATAGAGCCGCTCCTCATCATGGCTGGTCATGTCGCCGGACACGTCGACGCGGCCTTTGTGATCGAGGTCGCCGCCATGATGGAGCAGTTTCTCCATCAGGTCGTCTTCTTCGGGAACGGGTTCCAGTTCGACCATCGCCATGTTGCAGCGCTCGGCGAAATCACCCACCTCGTCGAGCACATAGGCGACGCCGCCCGACATGCCGGCGGCAAAGTTGCGGCCGGTCTGCCCGATGACGACGACAATGCCGCCGGTCATGTACTCGCAGCCATGGTCGCCAACGCCTTCGACGACGGCGGCGACGCCCGAATTGCGAACCGCAAAACGCTCGCCGGCGACGCCGCAGAAATAGGCCTCGCCCTCGGTCGCGCCGTAGAGCACCGTGTTGCCGACGATGATCGACTCCGCGGCGACGATCTTCGTGTTCTCCGGCGGGCGGATGACGATGCGGCCGCCCGACAGGCCCTTGCCGACGTAGTCATTGGCCGCACCGACCAGCTCGAACGAAACCCCACGCGCCAGGAAGGCGCCAAAGGACTGGCCGGCGGTGCCGGTGAGCTTCACCGAGATCGTGTCCTCGCGCAGGCCCTTGTGCTTGAAGCGCTTTGCCACTTCGCCCGACAGCATGGCGCCGGTCGAACGGTCGACATTGCGGATCGGCAGCTCGATGCTGACCGGCTGCCTGGCGTCCAGCGCCGGCTTGGCCAACTCGATCAGCTTGCGGTCGAGCACGTCGTCGATCGGATGCTTGTGCCGCTCGGTCCAGTGCACCGCCTCATGCGGCGCATCCGGCTTGAAGAACATCTTGCTGAAATCGAGCCCGCGCGCCTTCCAGTGCTGGATCAGCGCCCGCTTCTCCAGGAGTTCGGTGTCGCCGATGATCTGGTCGAGATGGGTGTAGCCCATCTCGGCGAGCAGCGCCCGGACCTCTTCCGCCACATAGAAGAAGAAGTTGATGACGTGTTCCGGCGTGCCCTTGAAGCGCTTGCGCAACACCGGATCCTGCGTCGCGACGCCGACCGGGCAGGTGTTGAGATGGCACTTGCGCATCATGATGCAGCCGGCCGCGATCAGCGGCGCGGTCGAGAAGCCGAATTCGTCGGCGCCAAGCAGCGCGCCGATGACGACGTCGCGCCCGGTGCGCAGGCCGCCATCGACCTGCAGCGCGACGCGCGACCTGAGGCCGTTGAGCACCAGCGTCTGGTGCGTCTCGGCAAGGCCCATTTCCCACGGGCTGCCGGCGTGCTTGAGCGAGGTCAGCGGCGATGCGCCGGTGCCGCCGTCATAGCCGGAAATGGTGATGTGATCGGCGCGCGCCTTGGCGACGCCGGCCGCAACCGTGCCGACACCGACTTCGGAGACCAGCTTGACCGAGACATCAGCCGCCGGATTGACGTTCTTGAGGTCGTAGATGAGCTGCGCCAGATCCTCGATCGAATAGATGTCGTGATGCGGCGGCGGCGAGATCAGGCCGACGCCTGGCGTCGAGTGTCTGACCTTGGCGATGGTGGCGTCGACCTTGTGTCCGGGCAACTGACCGCCCTCGCCGGGCTTGGCGCCTTGGGCCACCTTGATCTGCATGACGTCGGAATTGACCAGATACTCCGCCGTCACGCCGAACCGCCCCGACGCGACCTGCTTGATCGCCGAGCGTTCCGGATTCTTGCCGCCGCCGGGCAGCGGCAGAT
>NZ_RZSR01000418.1:0-4982 GCF_004023265.1 Mesorhizobium sp. M1A.F.Ca.IN.020.06.1.1 | reverse complement strand
CGAGCCCATCACGCCTGGCTCGAGGATGGCGACAACGCCGGCGTCCTTGTCGGGATCGTCGAGCAGATTGATTCGGCCGCCCTTGCCGCGCTGCCAGGGGGCGACGATCGCGGTGCGGCGGCCCGAAAGCAGCGACTGGTTGATCCAGCCTTCGGAGCCGTCGGCGTCACGCACGCGGCGCCAGGTGTCGAATTCCTGGATGATTTCCATCGGCAGTCCGGCCTTCATATACATCCAGTCGACGGAATAGTTGGCGCCCGGACCGACGCGCGAGTTGACGCGTCCGGATTTCAGGCTGACGAAGCGCGGCAGCGGCAGGCCGCTCGGCCCCAGCGTCACGGTCTGCGCCGACGTGGCCGCGCCTTGCGCGGATGTCTGCGGCGCCCAAAGCAGAGTGCCGAGAACGGCTGCGCTGAAAGCCAGGCGGAGCGAGGCGAAACCAGACACGTTCATTCCTTTCGGCGCCGGTCCGTGGGAGGAGCGCCCCTTTTTCTTTGTCTTCGGCGGCACCGCTTGTTACAGGAGTGGGCTGATACCGCGACTGGCTTCAAGTTTCGCTTGTCTTGGTTAAAGAGGTCTCAACGAGATCGGTTTCGAGGAAGCTTCGGGGAAAAAATGGCAGGTAAAAAACGGCCCCTCGTCGTCATCACGCGCAAGCTGCCCGATCCGGTGGAGACCCGCATGCGCGAACTGTTCGACGCGCGCCTCAACGTCGAGGACCGGCCGATGACCCAGCCTGAGCTGGTTGCGGCGGTCAAGGAAGCCGACGTGCTGGTCCCGACCATCACCGACCACATCGATGCCGCGCTGATCGCCCAGGCCGGCGAGAACCTCAAGCTGATTGCCAATTTCGGCAACGGCGTCGACAAGATTGACGTCTCGGCGGCTGCCAAGAAAGGCATCACCGTCACCAACACGCCGAACGTGCTCACCGAAGACACCGCCGACATGACCATGGCGCTGATGCTCGCCGTGCCGCGCAGGCTGGCCGAAGGCGCCAACGTGCTCACCGGCGAGAAGAAATGGGCCGGCTGGTCCCCGACCTGGATGCTCGGCCGCCGCATCTGGGGCAAGCGCCTGGGCATTGTCGGCATGGGCCGTATCGGCACGGCGGTCGCCAGGCGCGCCAAGGCGTTCGGCCTGTCCATCCACTACCACAACCGCCACCGCGTGCTGCCGGCGGTCGAGGACGAATTGGAAGCGACGTATTGGGAAAGCCTCGACCAGATGCTCGCCCGGATGGATATCATCTCGGTCAACTGCCCGTCGACGCCGGCGACCTTTCATCTGCTGTCGGCCCGGCGGCTGGCGCTGATGCAGCCGGCGGCCTACATCGTCAACACAGCGCGGGGCGACATCATCGACGAAGAGTCGATGATCAAACTCATCCAGGACGGCAAGATCGCCGGCGCCGGCCTCGACGTCTACGAGCACGAGCCGGCGCTGAACAGCAAGCTGTTGAAGCTCGCCCACAAGGGCAAGGTCGTTCTGTTGCCGCATATGGGCTCGGCGACGCTCGAAGGCCGCATCGACATGGGCGAGAAGGTGATCATCAACATTCGCGCCTTCTTCGACGGCCATCGCCCGCCGGACCGTGTGTTGCCGCTCAGGACCTGAAAAACCACGGGTTGTTCAGGCGGCGACGCTCACGGCGCCGTCGTCGTCGACTTTGACGGTGCTTCCGCGATAGGCGTCGAACACACCGCGTCCGAGCCGCACCGCCATAGGTGTTTCCCAGCCCATTTCGCGCGCGACGATCAGGCCGAGCAGAAGAATGGCGTCCGGCTCGTGCAGCACAAGGGCTGCCGGCCCGCGGCCGTTGTGGACCAGTTCCATCAGCACTGCCGAAGCCGACGACGAGCCGATGGTGCCCGGCAGGAACAGCACCCGGCCGGAAATCACCTCGCCATGCTGCGGGTGGCGGACATCGGCGATGCGGCCTGTCTGCGGGTCGACGCCGCCCCAGAAGCTGATCGGCGCCGTCAGCACCAGCGCTTCGCCTTTACCGGCCTTGCCCCGTACCAATATCTCCGTGGCGGCGCTCATGCGGCGAGGTCCGTGAAGCGCGGCTTGCCGGCGACCGCGCTTTCGACGCAATCGGCGAGCGAGGCATAGAGCACCGCATAGCCGGTGTTGCCCGGAGCGTAATGCGCGAACTTGCCCGAATTGGTCATAAGCACGCCGCCGGCAAGTTCCGGCATGATCGGCGTCACCACCACGCATGTGTCGGCAACGATGACGACCCCGCTCGCTTCGAGCCTCTTCCGCCGGCCGTCCTGCTCCAGGAAGGCAAGCACATGACGGCCGGTGCAGGCATAGATCGGCACGGCGAGCCGTCTTCCGGCAATCAGCCGCTCCAGCATCTCGAACTCGGCAAAGGACAGATGCGGGCTGCCAATGGCGACCGCATCGATGGTTTTCGGCACCGCCGCCGTCGACAGGCCGGCGCGAGCCTTCGCCGCCATCTGCGGCGTGACGTGGATCACCGCCTCCGGTTTCGGCTCGGCCAGAATGGTTTCGACGTTCGGCGCCTCTGGCGTGACACCTGCAATGTGGAACAGCCCGACCGCGCCGGAGGAAGCGGCAGCGGCGCCGAAGGCCTTTAGCGCGTCGTCGCCGGGATGATTGGCGATGCCGGCGACGACGCCGATCGTATCCCCGACCTCGCGGCCATAGAGGCTGCCCAGCACCGGCCAGGCGATCTCGGAAGCGAGGAAGGAAGGCAATAGGCCCGAGACGTCGAACACCAGCCGCGCCCGGCGGTTCTCGGCCCGGTGCAGGCCATAATCCGGTGCGCGGCCGGTGATGGCGCAGGCGATGTCGAGGAAATCGCCGTAGCGGTTGGTGCGGGCGCCCAGCACCGAATTGCAGAACACCACCGCATTGGACTCGCCCCAGGCGACATCGCTGCCCTGTGCCGGCCTGTGCCCGGCCTGATAGGGCGCGCAGGTCCAGCTTTGTTCGCAGCCGAGCTTGCGATAGGCATCCATCATCCGCCGCGCCATGCCGCGCTGCGGCTCTTCCAGGCGGATGCGCGAGCAGCCCGTCAGGTCGAGCGCCCCGACATTGAGCGTCGAGCGCACGGCAACACTGGCGCCGCCTTCGACCAGCCGCTCGGCGAACAGCGTGCCGGAATCGCCATGATAGAGCGCGCCGTCGATATGCGCCGAACAGATCGGGATCAGCCCCGGCGCGCCGAGCAGGCGCGCGCTCTCGGCGACGATGCGCATCGCCATTCCCGCGCCGTCCTTACCGGCGGCGGTTGCCTGTTCCTCCGGGCTGAGCGCGAGGCTCAAGACAGCACCTTGCGCATGGTGATCGAGGTCGGCCTGTCGTAGCCCGCATGCGCGGTGCGCCCGGTCTCGCGAAAGCCGAGCCGGGCGAAGGCCGCGTGGTTCGCCGTAAGCTCGATACGCGTCTGCAGCTCGAGGGCCTGCTTGCCGCGCCGGTGGGCAAGATCGTCGACGGCCTGCATCAGCCGTCCGCCTATGCCTCGCCCCTGAAGGCCAGGCTCGACGGCAAGCTTGCCGACATAGAAATCGTCTGCCCTCTCCATCGCAAAGACGCAGCCGACGATCCGGCCGTTCTCCATGGCCAGGAACGGCGTTTCTTGCCCGGCCTTGCTCTTGAGGTTTTCGGGTGTGAGATGATGCGCCGAGGACGGCGGGTCGATGACGCCGTCCATATAGGCGAAGGCGCGCCGGATCAGCGCCAGCAATTCGTCCCACTGCGCAAAGTCCGGCGGAAGCTCGCTGACGAGGAGAGTGGCCGTCTGATCCATGCGCTCAGACTGCCTTGTAGCGGACGGTGTCGAAACGGGCGGTCAGCCCGTCGTAAAGCAGCAGCCGGCCGACCAGCGGCTCGCCGATGCCGGCGATCAGCTTAATCGCTTCCATTGCCTCCAGCGTGCCGATGACGCCCGTCAGCGCGCCGACGATGCCGGCAACGGCGCAGGATGGCACCAGCCCTTCGGGCGGCGCTTCCGGAAAAAGGTCGCGGTAGCCTGGATTGCGCTGGCCATTGGCCCCCGTTTCAAATGGCTTCAGCACCGTCACCGAGCCGTCGAAGCGGCCAACGGCAGCGGTGACCAGGGGCTTCTTTTCCTGGGCGCAGGCATCGGCCAGAGCATAGCGTGTCTCGAAATTGTCGGAGCCGTCGACCACGATATCGTATTGGGCGACGAGGGCAGGGGCATTTTGCTCGGTCAGCCTGAGGCGATGCAGTTCCACCCTGACATTGGGGTTGATGCGCAAGATCGCCGCCGAAGCGCTGTCGGTCTTCGCCATGCCGATTGTATCGCTGCCATGGATCACCTGCCGCTGCAGGTTGGACAAGGAGACATCATCGTCGTCGACGATGCCGAGCGTGCCGACGCCGGCCGCCGCGAGATATTCGAGCACAGGCGCCCCAAGCCCGCCGGCGCCGATCACCAGCACCCGCGCCCGCTTCAGCTTCTGCTGGCCGGGGCCGCCGATTTCGGGCAGCACGATGTGGCGGGCATAGCGCTCAAGCTCTTCGTCGGTGAGTGCAGCATTCGTCATGGCCGGACCATATAGCGGGCAGGAAACCTTGTCATGCACATGCAAGGCGAAGCCTTGTCCCGCAGGACAAATCGTCGTGCAAGGGGCTTTCAACTCTTCGACAGTTCAGCCGGTCGGGCCGACGCTGCCGTGATCGACCGTCAGGAATTGCGCCCGCCCGGCAAGGCTGGAAAACAGCGCCGCGTCGGTGCCGGTCATGAAGGCCTGGCAGTTGAGCTCTTCGAGGATGGAAAACAGCGCAGTGCGCCGGCCGCTGTCGAGATGCGCGGCGATCTCGTCGAGCAACAGGATCGGCGTCAGGCCCGACATCTCGCCGGTCAGCCGCGCATGCGACAGCACGATGCCGACAAGCAGCGCCTTCTGCTCGCCGGTCGAGCACAATTCGGCCGGCATCGACTTCGGCCGGTGGCGGACCGCGAGGTCGGAGCGGTGCGGACCGTC
>NZ_RZSR01000417.1:0-4984 GCF_004023265.1 Mesorhizobium sp. M1A.F.Ca.IN.020.06.1.1 | reverse complement strand
CCGTGCGCTATGCCAACGGCAAGGCGGCGGAAGTGACGCAGATCGTGCTTTCCACCCAGCACCTCGACTCGAGCTGGGATTCGAAGAAGGTCCGCAATGTCGTCGAGCCTTACGTCCGCGAGGCGCTTGGCGAACTCAAGGTCGCCGACGACTGCAACTGGTACATCAACCCGACCGGCAAGTTCGTGATCGGCGGGCCCGACGGCGATGCCGGCCTCACCGGCCGCAAGATCATCGTCGATACCTATGGCGGTGCGGCGCCCCATGGCGGCGGCGCCTTCTCCGGCAAGGATACCACCAAGGTCGACCGTTCGGCTGCTTATGCGGCGCGCTATCTCGCCAAGAACGTGGTAGCGGCCAAGCTCGCCGACCGCTGCACCATCCAGCTTTCCTACGCCATCGGCGTCGCCCAGCCCCTGTCGGTCTATGTTGACCTGCACGGCACCGGCAGGGTCGACGAGGCCAGGCTCGAGGAGGCGCTGCGCAAGGTGATGGACCTCTCGCCTTCCGGCATCCGCCGTCATCTCGACCTCAACAAGCCGATCTACGCGAAAACCTCGTCCTATGGCCATTTCGGCCGCAAGGCCGGCCGGGACGGTTCCTTCTCCTGGGAGAAGACGGACCTTGCCAAGGCGCTCAAGGACGCGGTTGCCGATGCGATTGCCGCCTGACGGCGTCGCCAGACCTGTTCATGGAGCCAACCGACAGGCCAAGCCGCGCGACCGAAGGATTTTTCGGCCGCCGGCACGGCAAGACCATTCGTCCGCAGCAGGCCGAGGCGCTTGAACGTGGCTTGCGCGCCTATCGCCTCGACCTGACGGCGGAGGCACCCGCGGACCTTGGAACGCTGTTCAAGGCGCAGGTTTCAGCCTGTCGGCTCGAGATCGGCTTCGGCGGCGGCGAACATCTTCTGCATCGCGCGACGGAGGCTCCGGCGACCGGTTTCATCGGCGTCGAGCCCTTCGTCAACGGCATGGCCAAGATGATGACGGCGCTCGACAAGCGCCCGCTCGCCAATCTGAGAGTCTATGACGACGACGCCACGCGTCTGCTCGACTGGCTGCCGCCAGCCTCGCTCGACGGCATCGACCTGCTCTATCCCGATCCGTGGCCGAAGAAGAAGCACTGGAAGCGGCGCTTTGTCAGCCCCGCCAATCTCGACCGGTTGGCCCGGGTGCTGAAGCCGGGCGGGAGATTCCGCTTCGCCTCCGATATCGACAGCTATGTGAACTGGACGCTGCTCGCCTGCCGCGCCAATGGCGGTTTCGCCTGGCAGGCAAACGAGGCTGCCGACTGGCACACGCCCTATGAGGGCTGGCCCGGCACCCGCTACGAGGCAAAGGCCCTTCGCGCGGGAAGGCGGCCCGCCTATCTGACCTTTATCCGGAAGTAGGCCGGACGAGCACTAACTTCCCAGGGACCGGTAACCAGCCGCTCAGCAGCGGGGGGGACCGCTTGCCAAAGCGGTCTTCCGGTCGCAGAGAACCCGGCTTGCGGCCGGCCTGGGATGATTCATGTATTGCAGTTCGAGCTACATGCTGCCATATTATTCGCGCTACATGCTGCCATATTAACGGCAGGGAGATTAACTATGGCCGCCACGCTGGAACGTAAGGAATACCCAATCTCGATGCGCCTGCCGGAGGCGGACGTGGCGATCATTGATCGTGCCGCCGCTCTCCGCGGCCGGTCCCGCACGGATTTCGTGCGCGATGCTGCCGTGCGCGCGGCCGAAGATGTGTTGATGGACAGCCGCCTTATCCGCATGAGCCCGGAAGGCTTCGCGGAGTTTATCGAGGTTCTGTCAGCCCCGGTCGCTCCGGTTCCCGACATGGTGGAATTGGCAAAGCGGCCCGCGCCCTGGGAAGCCGGTTACGCAGCAAAGCGCTAGGCCGTGGCCTTATCGGCTCCCGAACCGCTTGGCGCAGCTCACGACGTTTCCGGGTTTTCCTGCGGGAAACCTACACTTGATCACTGGCTGAAAACGCGCGCGCTCTCCAATCAGGAGAAAGGCTTCACGGCCGTTCTCGTTGTCCACGAGGCCGGCCGAGTGGTCGGATATTATGCCTTGGCGCCGACGGCTGTGGTGCCGTCGATCTTGCCCCGGTCGATTCGCACAGGGCAACCGCCCGATCCGGTGCCCTGTCTTCTCCTTGGCCAGCTTGCGACCGATACAGAATGGGCTGGGCGCGGTGTCGGCACTGGCTTGCTGAAGCACGCGCTCCAGCGCTGCGTTCAGGCTGCAGATCTGATTGGAGGACGTGCGCTCATGGTCAATGCAATCGACGGGGAGGCGGCGCAATTCTGGCAAAGACGGGGATTTCTGCCGACGAAGGACGATCCGCTTGTCTTGTTCCGTTCGATTGCTGCAATCGCTGCGTCGCTCGTAGAAGCCCAGAAGTAGGGGCGAGGGCTGCCTCTCGAAGAAGCCGCGACCGCCAACGAATTCTGCGCCTCGAGGCTTAAGCTCGAACTCAGCTATTGTCCGTTTCTTCCGTGGGCGGCCTAAAAGCGGCCGAGCTTGTCGAAAGCGGCCGGGTCGATGCCGAGTTTCTTCAGGTCGCTGCGGCGCGGCTTGCGGTTCGCCTCGACGGCCCGCGATGCGGCAGCCGCGCTGCCGAACGTGCCAAGAAAATCGCCAATCACAAAAAACAATCCACGGTCCATGACAAATACCTTCGCGCGCCAGTGCGCCCGACCTTTCTTTCTGCACCGCAACATAGATGGTTGTCGGCAGGCGAAGGTTACAGAGGCGCCGGCGCATGGCTGCCATGCTCGGCACGCAACGCTGCTACCGTCGGGGCTTCCGATGCATCGTCAGGCTTGAAACGCCGGGCGGGATCGTTTATATCAGCCTCAAATTCTTGGTCGGTATGACGAAGAGTGGGTCCACCCGGTCCCGCTCTTTTTTGTTACCTGCCGGCCGGAGCGACAAGGCGACAGGAAACTTATGACCGCAGCGGCAAGCGAGACCGACGACCGCATCATCCGCGAAAGCGGTATCGATGCGCGCATTGCGCTGATCATACAGCCGGTGCTGAAGGCCATCGGCTTCCGCCTCGTGCGGGTTCAACTGACCGGCCAGAACGGGCTGACGCTGCAAATCATGGCTGAGCGCGACGACGGCACCATGACCGTCGAGGATTGCGAAGAGGTCAGCCGCGCGGTTTCGCCCGCGCTCGATGTCGAAGATCCGATCGAAAAGGCGTATCATCTCGAAGTCTCGTCGCCGGGCATCGACCGGCCGCTGGTGCGCAAATCGGATTTCACCACCTGGACCGGCCATCTGGTCAAGATGGAGACGTCGGTCCTCATTGGCGACCGCAAGCGCTTCAAAGGCAAGATCGCCGAGGCGGACTCCGACGGCATCTTGCTGGAGCGCGACAAGGCGGCCTATGGCGAAGAGCCGACGGTGCGCGTGCCCTATGACGCGATTGCCGAGGCGCGTCTGGTGCTGACCGACGATCTTATTCGCGAGGCCCTGTCGAAGGACAACAGGGCCCGCAAGGAAGCAAAAAAACGCCGAGGCGAAGCGGAAGAAGATGCAGTCGCCGGCGAAGAAAGCGAAACCGAACAGGAAAGTTGATCGAGCTTCAGGGCCGATGCCCGGAGCGAAGTCGGGAGAAAGACAATGGTTGTAAGCGCCAACAGGCTCGAACTGCTGCAGATCGCCGATGCGGTCGCGCGTGAAAAGTCGATCGATAAGCAGATCGTCATCGCCGCGATGGCCGATGCGATCCAGAAGGCGGCGCGTTCGCGTTATGGGCAGGAAACCAATATCCGTGCCGACATCAATCCCAATACGGGCGAGATGAAGCTGCAGCGGCTGATGGAAGTGGTCGAGAAGGTCGAGGATTACGCGACGCAGATCGCCCTTTCCACGGCGCGCGAGCGCAATCCCGACGCCCAGCTCGGCGACTTCATCGCCGAACAGCTGCCGCCGATGGATTTCGGCCGCATCGCCGCGCAGTCGGCCAAGCAGGTCATCGTCCAGAAGGTGCGCGAGGCCGAGCGCGATCGTCAGTATGACGAGTACAAGGACCGCATCGGCGAGATCGTCAACGGCACCGTCAAACGCGTCGAATATGGCAACGTCATCGTCGACCTCGGCCGCGGCGAGGCGATCATCCGGCGCGACGAGCTGATCCCGCGCGAGAACTACAAATATGGCGACCGCGTCCGCGCCTATGTCTACGACGTGCGCCGCGAGCAGCGTGGCCCGCAAATCTTCCTGTCGCGCACGCATCCGCAGTTCATGGCCAAGCTCTTCACCATGGAAGTGCCGGAGATCTACGACGGCATCATCGAGATCAAGTCGGTCGCCCGCGATCCGGGCTCGCGCGCCAAGATCGCCGTCATCTCGCGGGATTCCTCCATCGATCCGGTCGGCGCCTGCGTCGGCATGCGCGGCAGCCGCGTCCAGGCGGTGGTCGGCGAATTGCAGGGCGAGAAGATCGATATCATTCCGTGGTCGCCTTCGGCCGCTTCCTTCATCGTCAATGCGCTGCAGCCGGCCGAAGTCGCCAAGGTGGTGCTCGACGAGGATGCGGAGCGCATCGAGGTGGTCGTGCCGGACGACCAGCTGTCGCTGGCCATCGGCCGCCGCGGCCAGAACGTGCGTCTTGCCTCGCAGCTCACCGGCTGGGACATCGACATCCTGACCGAGCAGGAAGAGAGCGAGCGCCGCCAGAAGGAATTCGTCGAGCGTTCGGCCCTCTTCATGGAAGCCCTCGATGTCGACGAGATGGTCGGCCAGGTGCTTGCCTCGGAAGGCTTCACCAGCGTCGAGGAAGTCGCCTATGTCGATTCTGGCGAAATCTCCTCGATCGACGGCTTCGACGAGGACACCGCTTCGGAAATCCAGTCGCGCGCCCGCGAATATCTGGAGAAGATCGAGGCCGAGCACGACGAGAAGCGCAAGGCGCTCGGCGTCGAGGACGAGCTGCGCGAGATCCCCGGCATCACCACGGCCATGATGGTGACC
>NZ_RZSR01000416.1:0-4990 GCF_004023265.1 Mesorhizobium sp. M1A.F.Ca.IN.020.06.1.1 | reverse complement strand
GGCTTGGCTGAGTTGGGAGACCCCGGCGGTCACCCCGCCGGTTATGTGAATGCAACAAGGGAGGTAGTACATGTTGCGCAAACTGCTTATCGGAACGGCTCTTGCGACGAGCTTTGCGTTCTCGGCGCATGCCGCGGACGTCAAGGAAGTGCAGATGCTGCATTGGTGGACGTCGGGCGGCGAAGCGGCTGCTCTGAACGTGCTGAAGCAGGATCTGGCCAAGGAAGGCTATGCCTGGAAGGACGTGCCGGTGGCCGGCGGCGGCGGCGACGCCGCCATGACCGCTCTGAAGGCGATGGTCGCGGCCGGCAACTATCCGACTGCCTCGCAGATGCTGGGCTACACCGTGCTCGACTATGCCGCTGCTGGCGTCATGGGCGACCTCACCGAGACCGCCAAGAAGGAAGGCTGGGACAAGAGCGTTCCGGCCGCCCTGCAGAAGTTCTCCGTCTATGACGGCAAGTGGGTCGCGGCTCCGGTCAACGTCCACTCGGTCAACTGGCTGTGGATCAACAAGGCCGTGATGGACAAGATCGGCGGCACCGAGCCGAAGACCTTCGACGACTTCATCGCCCTGCTCGACAAGGCCAAGGCCGCTGGCGTCATCCCGCTGGCGCTTGGCGGCCAGAACTGGCAGGAAGCGACCATGTTCGACTCCGTCGTGCTGTCGACCGGCGGACCGGAATTCTACAAGAAGGCGATGAACGACCTCGATGAGGAGTCGCTCAAGTCCGACACGATGAAGAAGTCGTTCGACAACCTCGCCAAGCTCGTCACCTATGTCGACCCGAACTTCTCGGGCCGCGACTGGAACCTCGCCACCGCCATGGTCATCAAGGGCGATGCGCTGGTTCAGGTCATGGGCGACTGGGCCAAGGGCGAGTTCCACGCCGCCAACAAGACCCCGGGCACGGACTTCCTCTGCTACCGCTTCCCGGGCACCGACGGCTCGGTGATCTACAACTCCGACATGTTCGGCATGTTCAACGTTCCGGACGACCGCAAGGCCGCGCAGGTCGCTCTGGCCACCGCCACCCTGTCGAAGAGCTTCCAGTCGGCTTTCAACGTCGTGAAGGGCTCGGTCCCCGCCCGCACCGACGTGCCGGACACCGACTTCGATGCTTGCGGCAAGAAGGGCATCGCCGACCTTAAGGCGGCTAACGAAGGCGGCAAGCTGTTCGGCTCGTTGGCCCAGGGCTACGGCGCGCCCCCGGCTGTCGCCAACGCCTACAAGGACGTCATCTCGAAGTTCGTCCATGGCCAGATCAAGACCTCGGACGAAGCCGTGACCGAATTGGTCAAGGCGATCGACGACGCCAAGTAAGGCGTTTTGCTGGAGCAATTCCAGGAAAAGTGCATAGCGGTTTTCCGTTCGGAATTGCATAAACAAAACCACTCGAGTCTCCCCCGCTCCGGCGGGGGAGGTCTCCTGTCGAGACGATATACGGGATTGCTGCCTGGTGTGCGCCGCACGCTGGCTGGTCCCCAATAACCGGTACTGGATGAGCCGATGAGCACAGTCGCCGAAACCCAAATCAAGCTGACGCCGGAACATGACGCCCGTCCTGGCGCCTCCGTCCGCTCGCGATTGCAGGACCTGTTGCCGAAGATCGTCCTGGCGCCGAGCTTCGCGGCGACGATCGTCTTCGTCTATGGCTTCATCCTATGGACGATCTATCTGTCGTTCACCAATTCCAAGACCTTCCCATCCTACGACATCACCGGCGCCCGCGCCTATCAGCGGCTGTGGCGCTGGACCTTCGAGAGCGACCCGCCGTCGAGCTGGTACACCTCGATCACCAACATGGGGATTTTCGGCTTCCTCTACATCCTGATCTGCCTGGCGCTCGGCCTGTTCCTGGCCATCCTGCTCGACCAGAAGATCCGCGGCGAAGGCATGCTGCGGCCGATCTATCTCTATCCGATGGCGCTCTCCTTCATCGTCACCGGCGTCGCCTGGAAGTGGTTCCTCGACCCCGGCCTCGGTCTCGAGCAGACCCTACACCAATGGGGCTGGACGAGCTTCCATTTCGACTGGATCAAGAACAAGGATTTCGTCATCTACACGGTGGTGATCGCCGGCGTCTGGCAGGCTTCCGGCTTCATCATGGCGATGTTTCTGGCCGGGCTTCGCGGCATCGACGGTGAGATCATGAAGGCCGCGCAGATCGATGGGGCCACCACCTTCCAGCTCTACCGTCGCATCGTTATTCCGCTGCTCAGGCCGGTGTTCTTGTCGGCCTTTATCGTGCTCGCGCATCTGGCCATCAAGTCCTATGACCTTGTCGTGGCGCTGACCAGCGGCGGACCGGGCGGTTCGGCCTGGCTGCCCTCCAACTTCATGTATGAGTTCACCTTCAAGCGCAACGAGATGGCGGTCGGCTCGGCGAGCGCGGTGATCATGCTGATGACTTTGACCGCGATCATCGTGCCTTATCTCTATTCCGAGCTCAGGGAGAAGCCGCGATGAGCGCCGTCACCTCACCGGCCAGCCAGGCATCGAGCGGCGTCAGCGCCAGGACGATCAACCGCATCGTCATCTACGGGCTGCTCGCGCTGTTCGCGCTGTTCTACCTGATGCCGCTCTTCGTGATGCTGGTCACCTCGTTCAAGACCATGGACGAGATCCAGAACGGCAACATGCTGGCGCTGCCGCAGTCGCCGACCATCGCGCCATGGTTCAAGGCCTGGGGCGAAACCTGCGTCGGCCTGACTTGTGCCGGCATCAAGGGCTACTTCTGGAACTCCATCAAGATGGTGGTGCCGGCGGTGCTGATCTCGACGCTGCTCGGCGCTCTCAATGGCTATGTGCTGACCAAATGGCGCTTCCGCGGCCACACGCTGGTCTTCGCGATGATGCTGTTTGCCTGCTTCATTCCGTTCCAGTCGGTGCTCTTGCCAATGGCGACCATCCTCGGCAGCATCGGCCGCTTCGGCGCCAGCCTGCAGAACGCGACGGGGTTCAACTTCGGCCTCGGCAACTCGACGGTCAACCTGGCCTTCGTCCATGTGGTCTACGGCCTCGGCTTCACCACGCTGTTCTTCCGCAACTATTACGAGGCCTTCCCGACCGAACTGGTGAAGGCGGCGCAGGTCGACGGCGCCTCCTTCTTCCAGATCTTCCGTCGCATCATGCTGCCCAACTCGATGCCGATCTTCGTCGTCACCGTCATCTACCAGTTCACCAACATCTGGAACGACTTCCTGTTCGCTTCCGCTTACGCCGGCACCGGCGACGTGATGCCGATGACGGTGGCGCTCAACAATGTCGTCAACACCTCGACCGGCGTCGTCGAATACAACGTCAACATGGCCGCGGCGATGATCGCCGCGCTCCCCACCCTGATCGTCTATGTCGTCGCCGGCCGCTATTTCGTGCGCGGGCTGATGGCCGGCGCGGTCAAGGGCTGACCCTATTTTCTGAAGGAACGACCATGGCTTTTCTGGAAATTGATGGGCTGAAGAAGCGCTTCGGGAATGTCGAGATCCTGAAGGGCATCGATGTCGAGCTCGAAAAGGGCGGCTTCCTTGTGCTGGTCGGCCCGTCCGGCTGCGGCAAGTCCACGCTGCTCAACACCATTGCCGGGCTGGAAACCATCACCGAGGGCCAGATCCGTGTCGACGGCCGCGCCATCAACGATCTGCATCCCTCGAAGCGCGACATCGCCATGGTCTTCCAGAGCTACGCGCTCTATCCGAACATGACGGTTGCCGGAAACATCGCCTTCGGCATGGAGATGCGCGGCGTGCCGGCGGCGGAGCGCCAGGCGGCGATCGACAAGGTGGCAAAGATACTGCAGATCGGTCACCTGCTCAACCGCAAGCCCAGCCAGCTTTCCGGCGGCCAGCGCCAGCGCGTCGCCATGGGCCGGGCGCTGGTGCGCGACCCGAAACTCTTCCTGTTTGACGAGCCGCTTTCCAACCTCGACGCCAAGCTGCGCGTCGACATGCGCATCGAGATCAAGCGCCTGCACGCCACGACCGGCACCACGATCGTCTATGTCACCCACGACCAGATCGAGGCGATGACGCTGGCGACCAAGATCGCCGTGATGCGCGACGGCGAGGTACAGCAGTTCGGCACGCCGGCCGAAGTCTACAACAACCCCACCAATATCTTCGTCGCCGATTTCATGGGCTCGCCCGCGATGAACCTGATCCCGGCCAAGATCGGCGCCAATGGCAGCGGGCTTTCCGTTGTTCTCGATCGTGAGGCCCGCCAACCGATCACGCTGTCGCTGCCCGGCGCGCCGACCGGCCTTGCGGCCTTCAAGGACAAGCCGGTCATCTTCGGCGTGCGCCCGGAAGCGCTGACCGATCCAGAAGGCGCCGAGCGCAACGGATCCGAAATCGCCACCGCCGACTGCCACATCGAAGTGGTCGAGCCGGCGGGATCGGACACGTTCGCCGTCACCAATCTCGGCGGCAAGGGCGTGGTGGCGCGGCTGCGCGCCGACGCCAGGATCCAGCCCGGCACCAGCACGCCGCTGGCCTTCAATCTCAGCAAGGCGGTGTTCTTCGATCCGGCGACCGAGAAGCGCATTCTCTGATGCATGTCGCCCAAAAGTGGATCCGGTTTTGGGGCAGCGACATGCGTCAAGACAAAGATCTAAAGCGCGTGGTCCCGGTCAGTTCAAACACGACGCGCTTTAGACCATGACAAATCCGGATATCGTCATCATCGGCTCCGGCATCGGCGGCGCCACGATCGCCTCCGGCTTGGCCGGCAGCGGCGCCTCGATCCTGATCCTGGAACGCGGTGAACCGCTGCCCGCGACGCCGCATGCGCGCTCGACGCGCTCGATCTTCGTCGACGGGCATTACCGGCCGAAGGAGATGTGGCGCGAGGCCGGCGGCGCCGCGTTCAACCCCGGCAATTACTATTATGTCGGCGGCAACTCGAAATTTTTCGGCGCGGTGCTGATCCGCTACCGCAAGGAGGATTTCTCCGAGCTGGAGCATTTCGGCGGTGTCTCGCCGGCCTGGCCGT
>NZ_RZSR01000415.1:0-4997 GCF_004023265.1 Mesorhizobium sp. M1A.F.Ca.IN.020.06.1.1 | reverse complement strand
GGCGATCGAGGTGGGCAAAGCTTTCCCTGGTCAGCGCCCGCATTGCGGCCAGCCCGGCGCGCATCGTCACCGGATTGGCGGTGAAGGTGCCGCCATGCGGCAAAGCGGGCTTGCCCTGGGTCGGATCGAACACCGCCATGATGTCGGCCCGGCCGCCGACGGCACCCACGGGAAAGCCTCCGCCGATGATCTTGCCCAGCGCCGTCAGGTCGGGCTCGATGCCCCACAGCCCCTGCGCGCCCGAATAGCCGAGGCGGAAGGAAATCACCTCGTCGAAGATGACCAGGGCACCCGCCGCATGGGCGATCTCGACCATGGCGTGCAGGTAATCCTGCCGCGCCGGAATGAGGCCGGCGCGGTTCGGCATGGGATCGATCAGCACGCCGGCAATGGTATCGCGCTCAGCGGCGAAGACCGCGCGCAGCGCTTCGCTGTCGTTGAACGGCACGGCGATCACATCGTCCAGCACCCCGCGCGGCGTGCCCCTCGCATAGGGCGTGGAATTCGGCATGTCTCCCCAATTGGCGGGAGTACTGTCAAGGCTGACTTCGGCGAAGTCGTAGGAGCCGTGATAGGCGCCCTCGATCTTGACGATTTTGGGCCGTCCGGTGAAGGCGCGCGCGGCCTTGATGGCCATCATCACCCCCTCGGTCCCGGAGTTGGCGAAGCGGATCCGGTCGACCGAGGGCAAGCGCTCGACCAGCAGCTCGGCAAGCTCGATCTCGCTGACCGTCGGCGCACCGAAGGCCGTGCCGAACGGCAGCTGGTCGATCACCGCGCCGGCCACATCCGGTTGCGTGTAGCCATGGATCATCGAGGTGAAATTGTTGATGCAGTCGTAATAGACGTTGCCGTCCACATCCCAGACCCTGCACCCCTCGCCTCGCGAGGCATAGATCGGAAACGGATCGACAAAGACCGTGGTGCGCGTGTTCCCGCCCGGCATCACCTTCCTGGCACGTTCGAACAGGGTCTTCGACAGGGGCATTGCGTCTGGATAGTGCGGCATGGTTCGATCGTATGGCTTTGTTGGCGCAGTGCGCAATCGGCCAGGCGAGGCCTGCGACGTGACCACCAAGACCCAATTGAAGCCAAAGCTAGGCCAACCCCGCCATGCGAAGTCCGCTGATGTAGAGAGCGCGCTTTTCGGGCCTGACGATGGGGTGGTGCTCGTCGACCCAGGCCACCGAGAGGTTCGGCTGTAGCCGCAGGGCCTCCTTCAACGCCGCGGCGGCGGTGGCGACATCGCCGGCAAGGGCAGCCGTCGCCGCATAAGTCCGCCAAGCGGTGCCGAAAGCCGGCCGAAGCTGAACGGCCCGGCGCTCCAGATCGGCCGCCACATCGAACCGTCCCGCGGTGAAGTGGCAGATACCCATGGTGGAAAAGATCGCCGCCTGAATGAAATCCCGCGGGCTGAGCCGCGCGGCAATCGCCAGGTGATGCAAGCCATCCTCCGCCATGTCGCCATAGCCATAGGTGGAACCCAGAATGCAGTGCGCGAGCGAGAGCCCAGGATTGCGTTCGATCGCCTCCAGCAATTCGTCTACCGCCGAGCGAAAATTTCGCGACACCATGTGAACATAGCCGGCCGAAAGATGCGCCCAGGGATCGTCCTGATCGCGCACGACCGCCGCTTGTGCCCTCGTCAAAGCGGAGGCCAACAGCTCACGGGGTTTCGGCGTCAGGCCAAGCGCTGCCCGCGCGCCGGTCGTCCAGGCAAGAAGGCTGTTGGCGCGGGCATAATCGGGATCGATCTCAAGCGCCTTGACGAGCAGACCCTCGGCCATGTCGAGGTCTTTCTCGGATCCCCACGTCCAGACATGGGGCATGGCCTTCATCACAAAGCCCCAGGCGTCGAGCCTCTCGGCGGGACGGCTATGCAGGCGCAGACGCTCGGCTTCGTAAAGCTGAGGCTCGATCGAAGCCATAACCTTGTGGGTGATCTGGTCTTGCAACGCCAGGAAATCGCCGCTCTCGACATCGAAGCGTTCCGCCCACACCTGCGTACCCGCGCTGGCATCGCTCAGCGTCGCCGTGATCCTCAGGGCCTGCCCGGACTGGCGCACGCTGCCCTGCAGGACGTAGCGGACTTTCAGCTCGCGGCGCAGGCGATCGAGCTCGATGTGCTGCGGGTCATAGGCAAAGGAAGAACTCCGGTCACGCACATGCAGACCTCGCAACCGCGACAGGCCGGTGATGATGTCCTCCGACAGGCCGTCGGCAAAGTAGGACTTTTCGGGATCGTCGCCGATCAGGCGAAAACGGGTCACCGCGATCGACGGCCCCTCGTCCGCTTCGGCTGCACCGTTTCGCGTATCGCTTGCGTCAAGCCGCACCTCGCCGGTCAGCCGGTAGCCCACGCGCGCGACCGACAGGATCGAATGCGAGGCGTCGGGCCCCTCGCCCAGGACCTTGCGCAAGGCGGCGATCTGCACCGACAGGTTGCCCTCCTCGACCGCCAGTCCGTTCCAGGCTGCATCGAGCAGTTCGTCCTTACCGACCACGACTCCGGCCGAGCGCAGCAGGCGCTCCAGAAGCAGCATGGCCCGGTAGCCTACCGAAATCGGCACTCCGCGTCGGTAAAGCATTCCCGCTCCCGCATCGAGCAAGAAAGGACCAAAACTGTAGCGCCGCTCCTCCATCAGCTCACGCTAATGCAATGAGGCGTTTTTTGGAAGTTTTCGGAAGTTTTAGCACCTCGGTTCGCTACATTTAGCGGCCCGCATTTCACCTTGATTGCTCCTGACCGAGAGGAGCGATCCCATGACTGCCGCCACCAAGATCGAAGTTGCCGTGCCCCCCTCTGCCCTGTTCCAAGAAATGTGGGGCATCTATCGCAAGGTTCTGGACAACAACTACCTGTTTCACCGTGAAGCTTATGCGGTGCTTCGCCAGTTGCTGCAAAACCAACGCCCTGGCTTCTCTTTCCTGGACCTTGCATGCGGAGACGCCTCGTTCAGTGCGGCTGCCTTGGAGGGCTTGCCCGTCGGTCGCTACGTCGGCATCGACCTGTCGCGGACAGCGCTCGATGAGGCAACCGCCAATGTCGCCGGTCTGTCATGCGCCGCCGAACTGCGGCGCGGGGAATTCGTAGAGTGGCTGACCGCCTCGGAGGAGCCTGTCGACTTCGCCTGGATCGGCCTGTCCTTGCACCATTTACGCTTCGACAAAAAACTCGAGGTCATGCACCAGCTGCGGCGCCTTGTCGGCCCATCCGGGACACTTCTGGTCTACGAGAACACATGCAAAATGTGGGAGAGCCGGGCCGGCTGGATGAGACGATGGGAACGGCAGCGCAAAGATTTTTCAGCGCTCAGCAGCCTCGAATGGCTGCTGCTCGCCACCCACGTGCATAGCATGGATTACCCTGAGACGGCGTCTTCCTGGCGGAATCTTGGCCGGCGGGCCGGCTTCCGCGAGGTGCGTGAGCACTACAGGAGTCCTTCGAACCTATTCCGGTTGTTCAGCTTCAAGGCTTAGCGGCTCGCGGCCGACAACTTCGCGTCGACGAGCCGGGCTCGGCGAACTCACACGCGAACCAAAGCTCTACCTGAATGGTCGAAATGCAGGGCGCGAGTGGGCGGGACATCGAGCTGCCAGGCGCGGCATCAAAGCGGTCAGGTCGGGAACATGCCAATCCTGCCTGGCCGCCGGTGGCTACACAAATTCGCGGGCAAAGCTGCCCGCGCTCAGAAGCGCGCGCCGTCCGGCGCTCAATTGCGCATTCCAGACCGGCCAGGCATGAATCATATGCGGCCAGATTTCGAGGCGTGCCTCGACGTCCGCTATGCCGGCGGCCTCGGCGAGCCGCGTCGCGTCCGACAGCAGCGATTCGGCGGAACCGACCTGGATCAGCATTGGAGGAAATCCGGTCAGATCGGCAAACAAGGGCGAGATCAGCGGATCGCGCCGATCCACACCATGGGGAACATAGGCGCCCGCCAGTTCCTCCAGATAGGCCCGGTGGATGATGGGGTCGATCGCGTCCTTGGCTGACAATGTCGTGCCGGACATCGAAAGATCCGTCCAGGGCGAGACCAGCCAAAGGCAGCCCGGCAATCGCTCGCCCGCCGCGCGCAACCGGCCGACCAGTGACAGGCTGAGATTGCCGCCGGCACTGTCTCCGCCGACAACGATGCGATCCGGCGCGATCCCTTGCTCGGCGAGGAAGCGCCACGCCGCGAGCGCGTCTTCGTGCTGCGCGGGAAAGGGATGTTCCGGCGCGCGCCGATAGCCGACCGCAAGCGTGCGCATTCTCATTGCCCGGCCGGCCTCTGTCACCATTCGACGATGGCTTGTGATCGAGCCGGAGCAGTAACCGCCACCATGGAAGAAGAGCAGCACCTTGTCCGTGTCGGACCCGGGCGCCAAGGACCACTCGGACGCGAGGTCGTTGAAAGTCACCGCCTCGCATCGGATATCGGCCGCGACCGGCGAGGACGAGCCGACCTCGTCGAGCCGCGCCCGGCGTTCGTCCCAGCCCACCGGCCGCGGCTTCGACGCCAGCAAGGCGCGAATTGCGTTGATTTCCTTTAGATCGAGGTTTTCGCCCGCACCGCTCATTTCTACGCCCCGACCAAGCGCGCCGCGACTAGTAGCGCTTTGAGCTTTGGCAACGGAAATCGTTGGGATAGTCGCTGGATGTGTCAAGCTGCGTCAGCGAATTCGCCCATGGACTATTTGAATTGATCGGCATGGCACGGCGCGAGCAGAACCCTATTGTGTTTGTGTTAGCTGCAAACCACGCGGAGACGAACGTGACCCTGACCAACCGAGACCTGGTCGAGCTGACGGAATGGCGGCGCAAGCTGCATCGGCAGCCGGAAATCTCCAACGAAGAGGAGAATACGGCGAAGGAGGTCGTCGACTTCCTCGCCGATACCGGGCCGGACAAGGTGCTGACCGGGCTCGGCGGCCATGGCGTGGCGGCGGTCTATGACAGCGGGCAAGCCGGGCCGACGGTGCTGTTTCGCTCCGAGCTCGACGCGCTGCCGATC
>NZ_RZSR01000414.1:0-4998 GCF_004023265.1 Mesorhizobium sp. M1A.F.Ca.IN.020.06.1.1 | reverse complement strand
TTCTATGTTTCCCCACGGCTTCCGCCGCAGACGCTGCCTGCCGCTACACCAGTTCCCTGCCCTTGGCGTCGATGGCGTTGGCCACCGCCTCGTCGGTCGCCTCGTCAGGCAGGAGCATCTCGTTGTGCGCCTTGCCGGACGGAATCATCGGGAAGCAGTTGGCGAGAGTCGCCACGCGGCAGTCGAACAGCACCGGCTTCGTCACCGAAATCATCTCGCGGATCGCGTCATCCAACTCGTCCGGCTTGTCGCAGCGTATGCCATGGCCGCCATAGGCGTCCGCCAGCTTGACGAAATCCGGCATCGCCTCGGTGTAGGAATGCGACAGCCGGTTGCCGTGCAACAGCTGCTGCCACTGGCGCACCATGCCCATATACTGGTTGTTGAGGATGAAGATCTTGATCGGCGCGTCGTACTGCACGGCCGAGCTCATCTCCTGCATCGTCATCTGCACCGAAGCGTCGCCGGCGATGTCGATGACCAGCGCATTCGGATGTGCGATCTGCACGCCGAGCGCCGCCGGCAGGCCATATCCCATCGTGCCCAGGCCGCCCGAGGTCATCCAGCGGTTGGGCTTGTCGAAGTGATAGTGCTGCGCCGCCCACATCTGGTGCTGGCCGACTTCGGTGGTGATGTAGGTGTCCATATCCTTGGTCAGCGCATAGAGCCGCTGGATCGCGTATTGCGGCATGATCACGTCGTTGTTCATCCTATAGGCGAGCGAGTCCCGCGCGCGCCATTTCGCGATCTGCTCCCACCATGGATAGAGCGCCTTCTTGTCGGCCTTGGCAGTCGCCCGCCACAGCCGCACCAGATCCTCCAGCACGCGGCCGACATCGCCCAGGATCGGCACATCGGCATGGACATTCTTGTTGATCGAGGACGGATCGATGTCGATATGGATCTTCTTCGAGTTCGGCGAGAACGCGGTCAGCCGGCCGGTGATGCGGTCGTCGAAGCGCGCGCCGATGCAGATCATCACGTCGCAATCATGCATGGCCATGTTGGCTTCGTAGGTGCCATGCATGCCGAGCATGCCGATCCAGTTCTTGCCCGAAGCCGGATAGGCACCGAGGCCCATCAGCGTCGAGGTGATCGGGAAGCCGGTGAGGTCGACCAGCTCGCGCAGCAGATGGCTGGCTTCCGGACCTGAATTGATGACGCCGCCGCCGCTGTAGATGATCGGCCTCTTCGCGCCGGCCATCAATTCGACGGCGGCCTTCACCTTCTCAAGATCGCCCTGGACCTTCGGCTGATAGCTGGTGCGCGGCGCCGTTTGCGGCGGCACGTAGATGCCCTTGGCGAACTGCACATCCTTCGGAATGTCGACCACGACCGGGCCCGGCCGCCCGGTAGTCGCGACATGGAAGGCTTCATGGATGGTGGCGGCGAGCTCGTTGACGTCTTTCACCAGCCAATTGTGCTTGGTGCAGGGGCGCGTGATGCCGACGGTGTCGCATTCCTGGAAGGCGTCGGAGCCGATCAGCGAAGTCGGCACCTGACCGGTGAGACAGACCAGCGGAATGGAATCCATCAGCGCGTCCTGCAGCGGCGTCACCGCATTGGTGGCCCCGGGGCCGGACGTGACCAGCAGCACGCCGGCCTTGCCGGTCGAACGCGCATAACCTTCGGCGGCATGGCCGGCACCCTGCTCGTGCCTGACCAGAATGTGCTCGACCTCATCCTGCTGGAAGATCTCGTCATAGATCGGAAGGACCGCGCCGCCCGGATAGCCGAAGACATGCTTGACGCCGTTGTCCTTCAGCGCCTGCACCACCATTTCGGCGCCCGTCATTTCGCGCCGCTCGTTATGTCCGTTGCTCATCGGTCTGGTCCCGTACTGTTCGCCATCTGGCGATTTGCTGGTCGTTTAGTTGGGTTTTGGGCAATAAAAAAGGCCCCCGAGGGAGCCTGTGGGATGCGCATGGGAGGTTTTCGCCCGGCGGTTACACCGCCTTGCCCACGCGCCAGCCTACGAGAATGAGTGCTGTTTTCATGGGCGCGGACAATAAGGTCGGTTCCGCGCCGCTGTCAACGGGCAATCTGTCGGTCCCATTGTTCAGCGGCGCGGATTGTTCAGGCCGCCAGCACCACACCCCTTGCCTGGTTGCCGCCAACGCATTTTGCCGGGTATGTCGAGACGCATGATGTTGCCGAGAAAACGTCTCTAGTCTTCGGCGGCGCACTATTGTCGGCAAGTGTGCCGGGTGGGGCGGCGCCGGTGATCACGTCGCGCTTCGGGCCGCGAACTTTTTCACCACCCGCTCCAGCAGCGGCACGTAGTCGCGAAAGGCACGCGTCTTCATGTTGGCGACCTTGCCACCCTCGTCCCAGATGCGCACACGCACGGCTTCCTGATGGAATGGATTGCTGCGGAACTCCGCCACCTCCTCCGCGCTCATCGGCCCGCCCTGCAGCGACAGCGTATGGACCGAGGCCGGCGACAGCTTGCCGAAGTAGGAGGGATCGGTGGCGCAGAGATAACGCTTGGCCGCAACATGCAGCCTGACGCATTCGACGATGACCGGCGGAAAGAACGGCGCCAGCACCTCGCCACCCGCCTCGTCGTGGTGCTTGTCCTCGACGTCGTCGGGCGAATAGGTGCCGAACTCGCTGGTGTAGTGGCCGATGTCGTGCAGCAGCGCCGCAGCCACAAGCTCCTCCGGCGCGCCATCCTGCTCGGCTAGCCACGCGCCCTGCAGCATATGCTCGGACATGGTGACCGGCTCGCCGAGATAGGATTCCGCGCCGCGACGCTCGAAAATGTCGGCGATGAACTCGACGATGTTGCCGGTGTTCAGTTCATTCGATTTCATTCGGCCGCCTCTCTGACATCGTGTTCGATTGCCGCCAGCGTGGACAGCAGGCCGTCCTTGTCGGCGTAGCAGCCCTGCAGCCAGCGCGTGCCGCTGCCGGAAAAGGCCTTGCGCGCATGCATGACGCGCGTGTTGTCGACGATGAACGACTGGCCCGCCTCGAGCTTGAAGGTCACCTCGAAGGCCGGATCCTCGATCAGTTCGGCGAACCGGCGATAGGCGGCGTAATATGCGTTCATTTCGGCGAACGGCACGTCGATGGTCGGCGCCAGCGAGCGGTTGTTGAAGCGCACGCAGATGAGCTCGCCATCCGGTCCGAGCTCGATCATCGGGCGCTTGGACTGCAGCCGCACGCCCGATGAGCCGGCATATTCGAAGCGCGCCGGATAGGAGGAAAGCAACCGGAAGCCGTTCGAATTCTCCGCCTGCAGCGCGGCCGCCACCGCGAATCCGTCGACGACGCTGGATTCGCCGCCTTCCACCGTATTCTCGATGCAGGCCAGGATCTGCAGCGTCGGCACCGGGTCGCGGTAGGGATTGTCGGTATGCGCCTGCAGGCCAAGGTTGGTGTAGGCAAGATTGTTTGGATTGACCTCGGCGCGCACCTCGAACCAGCGCCCGTAATTGGTCTCCCTGATATATCCGAAGAGATCGGCCACATTGCATAATGCCCCGGATTCGGCCGGCAGACCGTCCATGACGGCAAAGCCAAAGCTCCGTACCGCCGTCAGCCATTGCCGCAGAACATTCCTGTCGTGCCGCGCCTCACTATAGGCCGCGCGCGGCACCGAACTCTGCATCGTGGCCTTGGTCCACCGCCGAATGTCGCTGCCGGTCCAGCCGGGCTGCCGATTTTCTTCGCGGTCGTAAGTATGGGCGCGAAGCCAGCTTGCGGGAAAGCTGACGGTCTTGTCTTCAGGCACGAACGTGACCACCAGCGCCTCGCCCTTGATCGAGGCCTCTCCGATCCGTGTCTCGCCCGGAATGTCCAAAATGGTGACCAGCCGCTGGCCGTTACCGGCGCTGCGGGTCCTGTCGTCCAGTGCGTTGTCGCGCAGCCACATGGCATGGAATCGGCTGCGTGTCCCATCGTCCCAGCCAAGCGCGATCGTTCGCCCTTCGTCGCCAAGGTTTGCTCTCGTCAGCACGTTTCTGAAACTCCCGTCTTCGGGCCGGCGCCGCGGTACCGATTGCATGCTGTCTTTACCAAAGGCATAATTCAAATTATTGTTTTTCAGCCAATGCCGCCAAAAACCTAATGACTGGAAAAGCTGCCGATCCCATGCCTCCGCTCGACTGGCTACGCAGTTTCGAAGCGGCTGCGCGCCTGTCGAATTTCACCGCCGCGGCCGCCGAGCTCGGGCTCACGCAAGCCGCCGTCAGCCAGCACATCCGCTTTCTGGAAGAGCGTCTCAAGACGCGACTGTTCGCGCGGCTGGCACGCGGCGTGGCGTTGTCGCCGGAGGGCGCCGCCTATCTTCCCCATATCCAGTCGGCATTCGCGATCATCGGCAGCAGCACGCGCGAGTTGTTCGAGCCACGCGTTTTGCAAACCGTCACCATTCGCGTTCCGATTTCTTTCGCGCTGCTGGTGCTGGTCCCGGCTCTTCCCGATCTCGCAAAGGCGCTGCCGTGGATCAGGCTCGATCTGGTGACCATCCATCGACCGACGGACTACGACGAGGCAGGCTCGACGCTCGACATCCGCTTCGGCAACGGTTCATTTTCCGGGCGCGACGCCGACCGGTTGACGGTCGAGCGGCTCGTTCCGGTCGCTGCGCCGATCTTGGCCGGAAATGCCGAATGGACATCGCTGCCGCTGCTGTTGGTGGCGGGCGCGCGCGAGATGTGGGCGGAGTGGTTCGCAGCCTCCGGCCTTGCCGGCCACTCCCAACGCTCGCATCGCTTCGACAGTTTTGTCGCCGCGATGGAGGCGGCGAAGTCCGGCGCCGGAGCGCTGCTGGGCTCGCGGCCGCTCATCGAGGCCGCGCTAAAGGACAATCTCCTTGTCAGGCTTTCCGATTTCGAGCTCTCGAGCCCATCGGGTCACTTCCTAACATGGCCATCGTCATCGCGGCTGTCCGGCGCCGAACAGGATTTTCGCCGCTGGCTTTTGTCGCGTCTCGCCAGCATTTCAGCATAGCGCCCGGGCTGGCTCCCCTATCCGCTTCCAATAGATGAG
>NZ_RZSR01000413.1:0-5002 GCF_004023265.1 Mesorhizobium sp. M1A.F.Ca.IN.020.06.1.1 | reverse complement strand
GCCACATCCCGCAGCGTCGGAAAGGAGCGAGGGAAGATGGCCGTCATCCTCGGTGCGTTGCTTACCATCGCAGGCGTCGTCTACATGGCAGGCGCCACTTTGAGGCGCGGACGCCTGAGTGACCCGGCATCTACAGCGCCGGACCGTCCGGCGCCGAACCTGGCAACACCAGGCCCCACACTGGAGCCGCGGCGACGCGGACTCCGTTTCCTCGGCCTGTCTCAGAATTGGCCAGGTCTGGTGATGATGGCAGTCGGCATCATACTGCTGTTGTCGGTGTTCGTCCTCTGACCTTACGGAATGTCGGAGTCTTCACCGCTGTGAAGGGCGTCGCAGAAGAGTTGTCAGGAATCTTCGCCCGAACGATGTGGCCGCCGCATGGGCGGCGAGGAGTTCGCGCTGGTGCTGAAGCGCACCTTGCCGGAGATGGTCGAGGCGGCGGCCGAACGGATCAGAACCGCGTTCGCGGTCCGAACCTTCGAAACCGACACGGGTCGGATGAGATGCACGGTGAGTGCCGGCTTCACCTTCGGCAGCGGGAAACGCATGAGCTTCGACAAGGTGCTCAGCGCGGTCGACACGGCGCTTTTCGCGACCAAGCGCGACGGCCGCAACCGCGTGCTCGACACCCGCCGCTGCGCTTGGAAGCTCAGGGCAATCTCAGGAAAAGTGCGGTTTCCGTCCGGAACGGTTAAAGTCTTGCGGCTCAGGCCGTCAATGGTGCCCGATTACTTCGTTATAGGCGTCGAGGTCGACGTAAAAAACCTTGGTTATTTCGCCGAGCAGATCATCCTCGTCGTAGCCCTGCGACATCAGGATGTTGATCGCCGTCATGATATCGACGCGCTCGGTCAGCCGCCGCTTCTGATAGTCCTCGACAAAACGTTCCATCGCCTTCCCCTGGCAAGCTTTTGTTGGACGCATCGACCGACAATCACTGCGGGGAAAGCTAGGCGAGCTTGCTTGCGCGGACCTTGCGGGCGGAGCCCGCGCCATCCCCCTTCATCTCGACTGATACGGAAAGAGCGCGACTCACCAAGGCCATGCAAAGACTAGCATGCGCTATTGGCCACACCAGAGCCGTCGAACACTTCGTCATCCTTCCGCGTAACGACGCGAACCGAAGCGAAGACCCAAGGATCCATTCCGTTACTAGCAAGCGTCATCAACGGTGCATAATCAGCAATGATCTAGGCGTCCGCACGAGGAATCTATTCTGCATCGCGAGACCGGCGACGGCGTGCGTAGCTTCGGCCGCATCACCAGCGCCCGCCCGAGTGGCGAGTTGCCGCTGGTCACCGCACAGGTCGCCGCCGCGCCGCGAAGGCATCTGCCTCAGCACCGCAAACACCTCGAAGACATGCGAAGGAATGTTGCGGTCGCCGCGCTGAAGCGGCGCGAAGCGGGACTTCAGATTTTCGAGGACCGTGAGCAGCGGAGAGATCTTCCTGCCCTGCGGCACGATGCGATGCCCGACCGGGCGCGGTCATACGCCGCGCTCCGGTCGAGCGCCTTCCCCTCGAAGGCAACCCTTCCGCTCGGCAACCGGTGATGGTTGACGATCCGATCTCATCAAACTTGGTTGCAAGCGACGTGCCAAACGCGGACGCATGCGGGGATCAGGAGAAATAGTCATAAATACAAACGTTTAGCGCTTGAGAAGCGAATAAAACGACGCCGATCAAGCACCCTGGGTTTGAGAAAACGTTGCGCAGCTCTGCCTAGATTTTGCCCAAATCATAAAATGCCCAATGCTTAATCTCGTCTCCGTGCCGGCACTCGCCGGCCAGTTGCGGGGCAGCGGCAAAATGGGGCAAGGTCGCCGCCGAAATGAGCGACCGCATGGCCTTCCCGATTCGCATTCTTCTGAGCTTGCTGCTTCTTGCGTCGGCCGTGGGCAAGGCCGGCGCGGACTTCGCCGAAGGCAAGCTTCCGGACGGCGTCTATCATTGCGAGGTCTATCTGCTCGGCCTCTTCATCAATCTCGGCGACATCACCATCAAGGGCAATGTCTATAGCGGCCCAGTGACCTTCGGCACGTCGGGAACCTACAACTACCAGATGGACGCCAATGGCGAGATCAGCTGGCTCGGCCCGCTCGGCGGCTATACGAGCGGCGGCAACTCGATCTCGCTGACACAGGCGACGCTCGACGATCCAGGCGCTCCCTCCTTCGACATCATCATGAAGCAGCAGGACGGCGCCTTTACCGCCTCCACCTGCACGAAACATTGATCGAACAAGGAACTTCGCTTCGATGCTGCGCACAACCTACCGCTTTATCTGCGGGTCGCCGGCCGACAGCCGAGGGGCAGTTGAAGCGGAAACCGCCTAAGCAGTGACCGCGACTTCCAGCGCCAGGCGGGTCATGTCGGTGAACAGCGCCTGGCGTTCGGAATACTCGGTCTGCTCGTCGGCGGCGACGTGGTCGACCACGGTCAGCAGCGATAGGGCGCGCGCGCCGAACTGCGCCGAGATGCGGTAGAGCGCGCTGGTTTCCATGTCGACCGCCAGCGCGCTCTACCGCATCTCGGCGCGCACGGCGCTTGAAACGACCAAGCCCCGCAGCGGAACGTCGTCCGACAATGCGCCGCATGTTCCTGTGCGGATCAGCGTCTTCACGCCATGATAGTCCAGCAACTCATGGGCATAGATCAGGAAAGAAGAGACGCCGATGCCGGTTGCCTGGATGCTGACCGGCTTACCGCGGAAACGGCCAGTGAAGCCGAGGGCGCCCCGACGGAGATTGATGCAGCGCGGCGCCTCCAGAAAAGTTTGCGCCATCCACTGCGCGCGCTCGGGGTCGCCCGGCAGCAGCACCGTTTCGGCATAATCTCCCCTGCCCGCCTCGATGTGCGGCGTCACGCGCTATCACCCCCATGACAGGACCCATCCGATCGCCATCATGGCAGGCTCGCTGCAATGTGCAAGCGGTAGCTGTTTAAGACATGTCGCCTAAAAGGGCGCAGCGCTTTTGGGGAAACGACCTGCATCAAGCAATGATCTGAAGCGCGTCGATGCGCTTTAAGATTCCAGCACGTCTTTGACGATCGTCGCCAGTTGCTTGAGCGAGAATGGTTTGGGCAGGAAGCCGAAATGCGCGTCGGCCGGCAGGTTTTTGGCAAAGGCGTCCTCGGCATAGCCGGAAACGAAGACGAATTTTATGTCCGGCTGGCGCTTGCGCAATTCGCCGAGCAGCGTCGGCCCGTCCATTTCCGGCATCACCACATCGGACACGACGATGTCGACCTTGCCGCCGAGTGCCTCGAAGACCTCCAGCGCCTCGACGCCGGAGGAAGCCTCGTGAACGGTGTAGCCGCGCGAAGTCAGCGCCCTCACGCCGCCCATGCGAACGGCGTCCTCGTCCTCGACCAGAAGCACGGTCGCCGAACCTGAGAGGTCCTTCGCCGTGTCGGCCGGCTTGGCTGGAGCTGCCGCCGCCGCAGTGTCGGCAGATTCGCTCGCCTTCTTCACCTCCGTCACGTGACGCGGCAGGAAGATCCGGAACACCGTGCCCTTGCCGACTTCGGAATCGCAGTAGATGAAGCCGCCGGTCTGCTTGATGATGCCATACACCATCGAGAGGCCAAGGCCCGTTCCCTTGCCGACCTCCTTTGTGGTGAAGAACGGCTCGAATATCTTCTTCAGCACCTCCGGCGCGATGCCGCTGCCCGTGTCCTCGACCTCGACCAGCACATAATCGGCCGGGATAAGCTCGCGATACGGGAACGATTTGCACTCGTCGGCCATGACGTTGCGGGTGCGCACGGTAAGATCGCCGCCGGTGGGCATCGCATCGCGCGCGTTGACGGCGAGATTGACTACCACCTGCTCGAATTGGCCGATGTCGACCTTGACCGGCCACAGATCGCGCCCGTGATCGATCTTCAGCCTGATATCGTTGCCCACCAGGCGGGCAAGCAGCATGCGCAGATCGGCAAGCACATCGGTCAGGTTGAGAACTTCCGGCCGCAAGGTCTGCTTGCGCGAGAAGGCGAGCAATTGCCTGACGAGCGACGCCGCGCGGTTGGCGTTCTGCTTGATGTTCATGATGTCGGGGAAGGACGGGTCCGACGGCCGGTGGTTGGTGAGCAGGAGGTCGGACGCCATGATGATGGCGGTGAGCACGTTGTTGAAGTCGTGCGCGATGCCGCCGGCAAGCTGGCCGACCGCCTGCATCTTCTGGCTCTGCGCCATCTGGCCCTCGAGCGCCTTCTGCTCGGTAGTCTCGACGGCGTAGACGATGGCCGATTCCTCCGCACCCTCGCCACCGGCGCCGTCGGCGACGGCATTCACGTAGAAGCGGATGTGGCGCTCCTCATGCCCGGGCAGCAACGAGTCGATCGGCTCGATATTGGCCTGCCGCTGCCGCGCCTTCTCGAAGGCGGCGGCGAAGGCCGGCCGGTCGCGTTCATGCACCACGCTCTCAAAACGCACACGCCGGTCGACAGCGTCCCGGTCGACGACGGACGAAAACAGCGACAGGAACGGCGCATTGGTGCGCAGGATGCGCCCGCCGGCATCGACGCCGGCTATCGCCATCGGCGTCGAGTTGAAGAAACGCGTGAAGCGCACCTCCGAGGCGCGCAGGTCGGCGGACGCGTCCTCACCCTGGGTGCGGTTGAGCACGATGGTGCGCGTCGGCCCGTTCACTCCTTCGCGGCTCGCCGAAACGCGGTGCATGAAGCGGACCGGCAGTGCCTGGCCGCTCATTGTCGTCAGATCAAGGTCGATGACGGCGTTGCGCGTGGCGCCGGGATCAGCCTTGACCGAGCGGACGAGCGCCATGCCGTCGCCGGCAACGATCTCCGGCAGCGTGACCGCGCCCGGGGTGAAGCTGGCAAGGTCGATGCCCAGCCATTCGGCAAGCGTCGCATTGATATAGGTGACGCGGCCTTCCTGGTCGGCCGAGAAGAAGCCTGCGGGCGCGTGGTCGAGATGGTCTATCGCCTTTTGCAGGTCGAGGAAGAAACGCTCCTGTTCCGCCCGCTCCTGCGAAATG
>NZ_RZSR01000412.1:0-5009 GCF_004023265.1 Mesorhizobium sp. M1A.F.Ca.IN.020.06.1.1 | reverse complement strand
GATGCAGAATCGGCCAAAGCCTTCTTCACCGCCACCGGGTCGGTCTGAACGTCCTCGACCGCTTCCGGCTGGTAGTTCGGGTCGTTCTGGTGGGCGGTCGCGTCGGCGCGAATGCGGGCGCGGCGCGCCTCGGGCGATTCGGGCCAGTCGGCGCTCGCCGTCTGGATGCTTTCCTGCGGTGGCGGCAGAGTTTCCTTCTGTCCCGGCGCAGGCTTCACCAGGTCCGGGCGCGGCTTATAGTCGATAGGATCGCGGCGCTTCGGCGTGATCGCGATGGCGCCCGAAACGTCGTCGGCGAGTTGCTCGGCGGCGGTCTTGTCGGTTCCGTAGGTCGGAGAGCCGACGCAGCCCGACATGGCTATGGCCGATGCCACAAGCGGCGCCAGCAGCGCGGCGCGCGCAAACGTTCTTTCGGTCATGCCAAAAAGTCCCACTTTAAAGCCTTTCGGTCGCCACCGGCCACAGGGGCGCGGTCCCCTTCTTCCCCGCGTTTGCGATGGAAATCCGGCGACAATTTGTCTGCCGGAGTGTCGCGTGTTTACCTCAACCACTTGTCAAGGGCAACGCGCGGGCGAATTTGCGCCGCCCGGCGTGGCACTTTTGCACTTATTTCATGGGTGCATATCGTTAGCCCAAAACCGCTGCGCACTCTTGGGCGACATGCACCTACAAACGCCCGAGCGCCCTCAGTTCACGCAGCACGGCAGCATCGCGGGCCGAGACATCGTGAAATTCCGGATCCTGCCCGACATCGGCCGTGTAGCGCCAGGAGCGCGCGCATTTGACCAGACCGCGATCCTGGGCCTTCTCGACGACGACCGCGACGCCCTTGACGTCATCCAGCGTGAAAGCGCCTTGCGGCGCCTTGCCATGGCTGATGACCAGATCGCTGGTGATCGCCATCTCGGCCATGTCGACATCGGCGATGGCTGCTTCCAGCGCCGCATCGTCGATGGTGACCACCGGCACGGCTTCCAGCGAGGAGCCGATCAGTTTATCGGCGCGCGCGATCTCAAGCGCGCCGGTGACGACGCGGCGCACCTGCCGGACCTTGCGCCATTTCTCGGCCAGCGCCTCGTTCCTCCAGTTATCCGGAATGGCCGGGAACTGGTCGAGATGCACCGAGGCGGCTTCGGGGTGACGGTCGAGCCAGGCCTCTTCCATCGTGAAAGGCAGCATCGGTGCCAGCCACTTCACCAGGCATTCGAAGAGATGGCGCACGACCTGCACTGCCGCCTTGCGGCGCAAGCTGGACGGCGCGTCGCAGTAGAGCGCGTCCTTGCGGATGTCGAAATAGAAGGCCGAAAGCTCCACCACCATGAAGTCGAGCAGCGCGCGGGTGATGCGCTTGAACTCGAAGGCGTCGTAGCCCTGGCGCACCGCCTCGTCGAGTTCGGACAGCCGGTGCAGCATCAGCCGCTCCAGCTCCGGCATCTTGTCCAGCGGCACGTCCTCGCCATCGTCATGGGCGAGCGTGCCCAGCATCCAGCGAATGGTGTTCCTCAGCTTGCGGTAGGCGTCGATATTGGTCTGCAGCACGTTCTTGCCGAGCCGCTGGTCTTCCCAGTAGTCGGTCGTCACCACCCAGAGCCGCAGGATATCGGCGCCGGACTGTTTTATCACGTCCTGCGGCACGACCGTGTTGCCGAGCGACTTCGACATCTTGCGGCCTTCCTCGTCCATGGTGAAGCCATGGGTGATGACCGTCTCGTAAGGCGCCCTGCCCCTCGTCCCGCAGCTTTCGAGCAGCGAGGAGTGGAACCAGCCGCGATGCTGGTCGGAGCCTTCGAGATAGACGTCGGCCGGCCATTTGAGGTCGGGCCGATCCTCCAGCGTGAAGACATGCGTCGAGCCGGAATCGAACCAGACGTCGAGGATGTCCGTCACCTGGTGCCATTTCGAGGCGTCGTGGTTGCCGAGGAAGCGCTCCTTGGCGCCCGGCGCGAACCATGCGTCGGCGCCCTCCTGCTCGAAGGCGTCCATGATGCGCTGGTTCACCGCCTCGTCCTTCAGCACATTGCCGTCGGCATCGGCGAAGACGGCGATCGGCACGCCCCAGGCACGCTGGCGCGACAGCACCCAGTCGGGGCGCTCCTCGATCATGGCGCGGATGCGGTTCTGGCCGGCCGCCGGCACGAAGCGCGTGTCGTCGATCGCCTGCAGCGCGCGGCTGCGCAGCGTCGTGCCGTCGCCGAGGTCCTTGTCCATATAGACGAACCATTGCGGCGTGTTGCGGAAGATGACGGGCTTCTTCGAGCGCCAGGAATGCGGATAGCTGTGCTTCAGCCGGCCGCGCGCGAACAGCGCGTTGCGCTTGATCAGTTCCTCGATCACCGCCTGGTTCGCGTTCCCCTTCTTGCCGTTGTCGTCGATGACGCGCGCGGGGCCGTCCTCGCGGTCCGGGCCGAAGCCCGGCGCGTCCTTGGTGAAGAAGCCGGCATCGTCGACCGGGAACGGGATCGAGGTGTCGACGCCGCGCTTGATGAGTTCGGCCACCGCATCCATCCAGGCATCGAAGTCCTCGCGGCCGTGGCTGGGCGCGGTGTGCACGAAGCCGGTGCCGGCATCGTCGGTGACATGCTCGCCGGCGATCATCGGCACGGGGAACTCGTAGCCGCCGCCCAGTCCTCTGAAAGGATGCGAAAGCGTAAGACTTGCAAGCTGTTCAGGGGAGACGTTGTGAAGCCGGTTCAAGGTGACCTTGGCTTTGGAAGCGGCGTCCTCCGCCAGCGCGTCGGCGAAGATCAGCTTCTCGCCGGGCTGCGGCCCGAAGCTGTTCTCGGCCGCGGTCACTTCGTAGAGGCCATAGGCGACGCGCGGCGAAAAGCTGACAGCGCGATTGCCGGGCAGCGTCCAGGGCGTCGTTGTCCAGATGACGACATGCGCCTCCAGCAGGTCGAGTGCCGTCCCATTCAGCGCCGGCGCGGCATCGGCGGCGTCGACCGGCCGGGCAAGGCTCGCCACCGGGAACTTCGCCCAGATCGTGTCGCTCTCATAGTCCTGGTATTCGACCTCGGCCTCGGCGAGCGCGGTGCGCTCGACCACGCTCCACATCACCGGCTTCGAGCCGCGATAGAGCTGGCCGGACATGGCGAATTTCAAAAGCTCGCCGGCGATCCGCGCCTCGGCGTGATAGGCCATGGTCGTATAGGGATTGTCGAAATCGCCGATGACGCCGAGCCGCTGGAACTCGTCGCCCTGCACCTTGATCCAGTGGGCGGCGAAGTCGCGGCATTCCCTTCGGAACTCGTTGACCGGCACCTCGTCCTTGTTCTTGCCCTTGGCCCGGTACTGCTCCTCGATCTTCCACTCGATCGGCAGGCCATGGCAGTCCCAGCCAGGCACGTAGTTGGCGTCGTAGCCGCGCATCTGGAAGGAGCGGTTGATGACGTCCTTGAGGATCTTGTTCAGGGCGTGGCCGATATGGATGTTGCCATTGGCATAGGGCGGCCCGTCATGCAGCACGAATTTCTCTCGGCCGGCGGCTTCATCGCGCAGCTTGCGGTAAAGCTCCATGTCCTGCCAGCGCCTGACCAGGCCGGGCTCCTTCTCGGGCAGGCCGGCGCGCATCGGGAAATTGGTCTGCGGCAGGTAAAGCGTTTTGGAATAGTCGATGGTTTCAGCAGTATCGGTCACGGGAGTGTCGGTCATTGGGTCTGCCATGTGCATTGCCCGTTGGCAAAATAGCTCGGGCGTTGAACTATCATGATCTGGAAAAAGCGCGAGGGGGCCGCGCGCAAAAGTCCCGGCGGCTCCGGCGGCGCTCAGGCCACCCGGAACACCGGGCCCGTAATTCGTATCGCGATCGCAAAAAGGCGCGAAAAGCTCGTCATGGCGTGGCTTTTAGCGGATGCCGCGGCAGGAATAAAGCGCGGATTTCAAGCCAAAGCGCCGGTATTTTGACTTACATCGAGAAATTGAAACGGTAGGTGGTCGACACGCCAACGGTCCACTGATCGCGGTCGCCGCGCTCCTTGACCAGACTGGAATCGGCCGCCGGCCCCATCAGGCGGGAATATTCGGTGAAGACGCTGGCCGTCATCGGCTCGGTCACTTTCCAAGTGATCGCGCCGCCGAGCCCGGTCGACTTCAGCCCGCCGCCCGGATGGTATTCGCTGAGGCCCGAGGCCGCAGCTTCCGTGGCGTTGACGCCGTAATAGGCGTCGAAATAGCCGGCCGAGGCGAAGGAGACACGGGGGCCGCCGGAAATGCGGACGGTCGGGGTGACGTCGTAGAAGGCGTCCGCCGCGATGTCGGCGACGAAACCGTTGTGGGCGCGGATGCCGTGTCTGAGCTCCGCCCGGGCCCGCACCCAATCCAGCGGATAGAATTCGAAGAAGCCGCCGACCTCGCCGCCCCAGCGCACCGGATCAAGGCCTTGCAATTCGTCCTTGCTGGAACGCGAGAACAGGAACTTGCCGGTCAAGCCGGCGCGCACGCTGCCGTCGTCGATCAGCGCCAGCGAGATGTTGTCGTTGCGCGAGGTGAAACGCGCCTCCGGCCCTGCCTTGCCGAGCGAGATGATGGGCTGGGCGCTCAGCATATATTTCTTGCCGCCCTCGAAATTCGGGGCAACGAGACCGGTGGCGCCGAGCGTCAGGTACCAGTCGCCGGAAATCCAGCTCCCCTCGCCGGCCTGGGCAGAGGTGACGGCCATCAGGCCAGAGGCGAGAACCAGCGGAATCGTCCCGACAATACGCATCGTCAACCCTTACGCGAAACAGGCCGGCAGGAACACCGGGCAGCGCAGAAGGCATGGCGTCAGTGCGGTAAATTTTGACTTAAGATCCGTAACAGAGACGGCGCGGACCGCCAGCATGGAGATCGGCCGCCCGGCTCAGCTGCCGCGCGGCGCGTGCGACATGTCCAGCAGCTTGGCCACGGCCTTCGAGCCCTTCCCCGCGACGCGTGCCGATCCGTCGTCACCCACCTCAACGGTGGCGCCGCTGGAGAAGCTAAGCGACCAACCATCACCTTTGGCGTTGCGGCGCCACCGTTGAGGTGGGTGA
>NZ_RZSR01000040.1:0-7500 GCF_004023265.1 Mesorhizobium sp. M1A.F.Ca.IN.020.06.1.1 | reverse complement strand
GGGTAAGTTCCGACCTGCACGAATGGCGTAACGACTTCCCCGCTGTCTCCAGCATAGACTCAGTGAAATTGAATTCCCCGTGAAGATGCGGGGTTCCTGCGGTTAGACGGAAAGACCCCGTGCACCTTTACTATAGCTTTACATTGGCATTCGTAGTGGCATGTGTAGGATAGGTGGTAGGCTTTGAAGCCTGGGCGCCAGCTCAGGTGGAGCCACCCTTGAAATACCACCCTTATCACTATGGATGTCTAACCGCGGCCCGTTATCCGGGTCCGGGACAATGTATGGTGGGTAGTTTGACTGGGGCGGTCGCCTCCTAAAGAGTAACGGAGGCGCGCGATGGTGGGCTCAGAACGGTCGGAAATCGTTCGCTGAGTGCAATGGCATAAGCCTGCCTGACTGCGAGACTGACAAGTCGAGCAGAGACGAAAGTCGGTCATAGTGATCCGGTGGTCCCGTGTGGAAGGGCCATCGCTCAACGGATAAAAGGTACGCCGGGGATAACAGGCTGATGACCCCCAAGAGTCCATATCGACGGGGTTGTTTGGCACCTCGATGTCGACTCATCGCATCCTGGGGCTGGAGCAGGTCCCAAGGGTATGGCTGTTCGCCATTTAAAGCGGTACGTGAGTTGGGTTCAGAACGTCGTGAGACAGTTCGGTCCCTATCTGCCGTGGGTGTAGGAATATTGAAAGGATCTGTCCCTAGTACGAGAGGACCGGGATGGACGGATCTCTGGTGGACCTGTTGTGGCGCCAGCCGCATTGCAGGGTAGCTATATCCGGACGGGATAACCGCTGAAGGCATCTAAGCGGGAAACCCACCTTGAAACGAGTATTCCCTGAGAACCGTGGAAGACGACCACGTTGATAGGCCGGGTGTGGAAGAGCGGCAACGCTTGAAGCTTACCGGTACTAATAGTTCGATCGGCTTGATCGTTCTCATTCCTAATATCCATCCGACAAAGTCGGATGGTCTGCCAGCGCTCACGCATGAGCGGCCCTTACGGGCCTATGCTCCGCGAGGGCGCCGGACGACCGGCGACGCGCAGTCGCGCTTGCGGGCTTCGCCCGTAGGCAAAACGCAGACGTCGCCTTGGCACAAAACGACGATCCTTTGGATCGCGCTGCGACGATCCTCGGATCGCGCTTGGCGACGATCCTCGGATCGCGCTTGGCGACGATCCTCGGATCGCGCTTGGCGACGATCCTCGGATCGCGCTTGAACAGCTTCTCGATTTGAACGTGCGTTTCGCCGACCTGGTGGTTATGGCGGAGCGGCTGCACCCGATCCCATTCCGAACTCGGCCGTGAAACGCTCCAGCGCTGATGGTACTTCGTCTCAAGACGCGGGAGAGTAGGTCGCTGCCAGGTCTGCCAAGCGCACGTTCATCTCACATCCGGATCCGGATGCAGACAAATCTTCTCCTTGCGATTGTTGTGATGCATGTCGTTGCCTCAAAACCGCTAACACTTTTGAGCGACATGCATGAGGCCCGCCAAACGGGATCCCGGGCCGCGCAAGCGGCCCTTTCATTGGGCGGTCCCTTGAATACGGTAAGCGCAAACTTACCTCTATGGTGACGCGGGGTGGAGCAGCCCGGTAGCTCGTCAGGCTCATAACCTGAAGGTCACAGGTTCAAATCCTGTCCCCGCAACCAATCCAAAAACGCCCGCCTCGTGCGGGCGTTTTTGTAGCTGGCCATACTGGCCGGCGAATGTGAGCGGTCATCAGGCCCGCAAGCAGCGAACCGACGCAGCGCCGGCAGAAAAGCCAAATCCCCACACCAATCCAGACCGGCCCGCCAACGCAGGCCGTTTGCGTTTGCGGCCCTACATTGCCCTCAAGCTCGACTCGACTTTTTGCTGCGATGGTCGCCCGGGCGTGCGTCGTCGGAACGATGCTCGAGGAGGAGAGCTTCGCCGTGCGCGTGGAAAGCACCACCGGGGCCTTCGCGGAGCCGGCGGTGCCGAAGTCGGCCTGATGGTGCAAAGCTTGCAAAGCTGAAGAGGCCAACCTCACCAAAGCGGTCGAAACGGCGCTGGCCTCGGCGGCTATAACGCGGCATTGCCGGACGCGTTTCGCGCATCGACGCTACCAGTTCATGTGCTGGCAGTGGGCCGCGTGTCGCAATGGGGCCCGCTCGCGGCGCCGACCGGTCATGAACCGGCGGCGACGTCCATGCGTTGTGTCTCAGCCGGGTGAGTTTGGAACAGCGAAGGAGTCGGAAATGACCACGCATCCCAGCACCAATCGCTTGTCCGCACAGGAGCTGCACGACATCGATGCCTACTGGCGTGCCGCCAACTACCTGACCGTCGGGCAGATCTATCTGCTCGACAATCCGCTGCTTCGCGAGCCGCTTCGGCTGGCGCACGTCAAGCCCAGGCTGCTTGGGCATTGGGGAACCTCGCCGGGCCTCAGCTTCATATACGCGCATCTCAACCGCGCGATCAGACTTCGCGATGTCAACGTCATTTACATCTGCGGCCCCGGCCATGGCGGACCGGCCATGGTTGCAAACAGCTATCTCGAAGGCACCTATAGCGAGATCAATCCGGATATTTCCCTCGAAGAGGCCGGAATGAGGACGCTCTTCCGGCAGTTTTCCTTTCCGGGAGGCATCCCGAGCCATGCCGCTCCCGATGTGCCCGGGTCGATCCATGAAGGCGGCGAGCTCGGCTACGCGCTTTCGCATGCCTTTGGCGCGGCCTTCGACAACCCGGATCTTATCGTCGCCTGCGTCGTCGGCGACGGCGAGGCGGAAACCGGCCCGCTCGCCACATCCTGGCACTGCAACAAGTTCCTCAACCCGGCGCAGGACGGCGCGGTGCTGCCGATCCTCCATCTCAACGGCTATAAGATCGCCAGTCCCACCATTCTCGCCCGCATCTCTGACGAAGAATTGCGGGCGCTATTCGTCGGCTATGGCTACGAACCGCTGTTCGTCGAGGGTGACGATCCGCCCCTGATGCATGAGCGGATGGCTGTCGTACTCGACGATGCGCTGGACCGCATCCAGGCAATTCAGCAGGCGGCGCGCAGCGGCGGAGAGACTGCCGACGGCCGGCCGAAATGGCCGATGATCATCCTTAGAAGCCCGAAGGGCTGGACAGGCCCCAAGGAGGTCGACGGGCTGAAGACCGAAGGATTCTGGCGCGCGCATCAGGTTCCGCTCTCCGGTCTCGCCGAAAACCTTGCGCATCTGAAGATGCTCGAGGAGTGGCTGAGAAGTTATCGGCCCGAAGAGCTTTTCGATGCCGAGGGCGCGCCAGTGGCCATGATCCGCGCCACTGCCCCGCAAGGCGGCAGACGCATGAGCGCCAATCCGCATGCCAATGGCGGCCTGCTGCGCCGCTCCCTCCAACTGCCAAGCCTGCAAGAGCATGCCGTATCTGTCCAGCAGCCCGGCGGCGTGAAAGCAGAGTCGACCCGTGTGATGGGCGGTTTCCTGCGCGACGTCATGGCATTGAACCAAAGCGCCAAAAACTTCCGCATTGTCGGTCCCGACGAGACGGCTTCGAACCGGCTGCAGGACGTCTTCGAGGTGACCGAGCGCGCCTGGATGGAAAAGATTCTGCCCGAAGATGTGCATCTCGGCCGCGAAGGCAGGGTTCTGGAAATCCTGTCCGAGCATACCTGTCAGGGCTGGCTGGAAGGCTATCTGCTTACCGGCCGGCACGGCCTGTTCTCCTGCTACGAGGCCTTCACGCACATTGTCGATTCCATGTTCAACCAGCATGCGAAATGGCTGGATGCCTGCGGCAAGCTGCCGTGGCGGCGGCCGATTGCGTCCTTGAACTATTTGTTGTCGAGCCATGTCTGGCAGCAGGAGCACAATGGCTTCAGCCATCAGGATCCGGGCTTCATCGATGTCGCCTTGAACAAGAAAGCGGACATCGTGCGCGTCTATCTGCCGGCGGATGCCAACAGCCTGCTTTGCGTGACGGATCATGTGCTTCGGACATGGAACCGCATCAATGTGATCGTCGCCGGCAAAGCCAATTCCTGGCAGTGGCTGTCGATCACCGAGGCGAAAGTCCACTGCAAGGCCGGTATCGGCATATGGGAGTGGGCGTCGATCGACGGCGGGGCAGAGCCGGATGTGGTGATGGCCTGCGCCGGCGACGTGCCGACGCTCGAGACGCTGGCCGCGGTCCAAATTCTGAAACGCCACGTTCCCGGCCTCAAGGTGCGGGTGGTCAACATAGTCGACCTGATGACTTTGCAGCCCAAGGAACACCACCCGCACGGCCTGTCGGATCGTGAATTCGACGCGTTTTTCACGGCCGATAAGCCAGTCATCTTCGCGTATCACGGCTATCCATGGACCATCCATCGCCTGACTTACCGGCGGACCAACCACGACAACATCCACGTGCGCGGCTACAATGAGGAAGGGACGACGACGACGCCCTTCGACATGACCGTGCTCAATGGCCTCGACCGCTATCATCTCGTCTTGGGCGTGCTCGACCGCATTCCCGAGCCGGCCGGCGCGCATATCCGGCTGAAGCAGGCGATGGAAGGCAAGCTGATCGAGCACCGGGCCTATATCCGCGAGCATGGGCAGGACATGCCCGAGGTCCTCGGCTGGAAATGGGAGCAGTAGTCGATGCCGAAGCGCCAGGCCAAATGGACGAGCGCACGATTGGCCGGGACCGGCCGACCATGACCGATGCCATTCTCGTCCTCAACGGCGGCTCCTCAAGCCTGAAGTTCGCCGTGTTTCAGCAGCAAGACGAGCTTCACCTGCTGGTGCGCGGCAGCGTGTCGTCGATCGGACATCATCCACGATTGCATGTCGCGCCCTCAGAATTGTCACGCGAAATCGACAGGAGCCTGGGGGACGAACCGATCGGGATAGCAAAGGCGTTCGAGGCCATAGTTTCCTATCTCGAGGATCACGCTCTTTTGCGCCGGATCGGCACGGTCGGGCACCGCATCGTCCATGGCGGGCAAGAACTTACCCAAGCGACCTTGCTCGACGAGCGCACGCTCGACGCGCTGCATAGGCTTGAGCCGCTCGCACCCATCCATCAGGCGATCAACCTGGAGATCGTCCAACTGGCCGGTCGGCTTTTGCCCGAAGCCAAGCAGGTCGGCTGCTTCGATACGGCCTTTCACACGGCGCGGCCGGAGCTTGCCAGGCTCTATGGCTTGCCGCGAGAGATGTCGGAACAGGGCATCGTCTCCTACGGCTTCCACGGGCTCTCCTACAGGCACATCGCAGCGAAGCTCCGCGAGCGCTACGGCGACGCTGCCGGTGGCCGAACGATTGCCGCCCATCTCGGCAGCGGCGCGAGCCTGTGTGCGATGAAGGCAGGAGTAAGCCTCGCCACGACCATGGGTTTTTCGACGCTTGACGGCCTCGTCATGAGCACCCGTTGCGGCGCCATCGATCCTGGCGTGATCCTGCACCTTCTGCAGGAGCGCAAGCTGTCGGCCGACCGAGTGACCGAATTGCTCTACGAGCAGTCCGGCCTGCTGGGCGTATCCGGCATTTCCGGAGACATGCAGGCGCTGCTTGGGTCGAAAGACCCGGCGGCGGCGCGTGCCGTCGCGCTCTTCGTCTATCGCGCCGGACGTGAGATCGGATCGCTCGCGGCCGCGCTTGGAGGCCTCGACACGCTCGTGTTCACCGCCGGCATCGGCGAAAATGCATGGCAGATCCGGCAAGAGATCTGCGAGGCTGCTGCCTGGCTTGGTGTCGTGGTCGACCATGGTTTAAATCGCAGCGGCGAAGCGCTGGTCAGCGCGCGAGAGTCCAGCGTCGATGTTCTTGTCATTCCGGCCGACGAGGAACGTGCCGTGGCCACGGAGCTCCTCGACCTCGAAACGGTCTGATCTGCCCGCGGCAGGATCGCAGGGATTAGCTCGGTAACTTGGCGCAGAGCTTCCGCTGAACCAGGACGAGCGTCGGGCGATCGGGCGTCGCGCGGGCCGTTTTCGTTCGCGTCACTTTCCCTTCAAGCTCGACTCGGCGATGGTCAGCCCGGCGCCTCGCTGCCCTATATCCGGCCGCGCGGCCAAATGCATAAGGAGCGGAAGATGCGGCAGGCACTGATCGTATGGGGCGGCTGGGAAGGGCATGAACCCGAAGCCGGGGCGCGAGTCGTCAAAGCGATGCTTGAGGAGCAAGGCTTTGCCGTGCGCTTGGAAAATACGACCGCGGTGTTCGCCGACCCGGCGATCGCCGACCTCAGCCTGATCGTGCCGATCTACACCATGTCCAAGCTCGCCAAGGCCGAAGAGGCGAACCTCACCAAAGCGGTCGAAAACGGCGTCGGCCTCGGCGGCTATCACGGCGGCATGGGCGACGCGTTTCGCGAATCGACGGACTACCAGTTCATGTGCGGCGGCCAGTGGGTCGCCCATCCCGGCAACATCATCGACTATCGTGTGAATATCGTGCGGCGCGACGACCCGATCGTGGCAGGCATCGACGATTTCCAATACCGCTCCGAGCAATATTACATGCATGTCGATCCATCGAACGACGTGCTGGCGACCACCACCTTCTCGGGCGAGCACGCGCCGTGGATCGCCGGCGTTGTCATGCCCGTGGTTTGGAAGCGCCGGCACGGCAAAGGGCGGGTGTTCTATTCGTCGCTCGGCCATGCGGCCAAGGAATTCGAGGTGCCGCAGATGCGCACCATCCTGCGCCGCGGACTTGTGTGGGCGGCGCGCTGAACGCGCCCGTCGGTGCGGGCTGACGCCGGTGGCGGCCGGATTTCCCGAACCGAAAGCATCACCGACCCGCTCCTATGATCATGACAGATCATATGAATGAGTGATTTACATAAGACGTAAGCTTTCATACAACTGCCGGCAGCAACTTGCTCTATCGGGAGAGGATTGCGTGGAAAATATCGTTCCTTCGGACGCAACCGGGTGGATGCCTTCGGTCGACCAGGGCGGCGCAAGCGTGCACAACGCCGTCGTCAGCGTGCTGGGCAGCCGCATCCTGGGCGGCGACTATGCTCCCGGTGCAGCCTTGCCGCGCGAGGAGGAGCTCTGCGCCATGCTGGGCGTCAGCCGCACCTCGGTTCGGGAAGCGGTCAAGGTGCTGTCGGCGAAAGGTCTTGTCGAGGCCAGGCGGCGGGCGGGCGTGCGCGTGCTGCCGCGCGACAGCTGGCGCCTGCTCGACCCGGTGGTGCTCGGCTGGCACCCTTCCATCCAGGATGACGAGGAGCTGGTTTCCGGCCTGCTCGAGGCGCGCCGCATCTTCGAGCCGGCGGCGGCCGAGCTTGCGGCAAGGCGCGCCAGCGCCGCCGATCTCGCCGAAATCGAACGCGCGGTCGTCGGCATGCGCGACAATATCCCGGGCGACCTCAACGCGGTCTGCCAGGCGGACCTTGCCTTCCACAAGGGCGTCATCGCCGCCAGCCATAATGTCGTGCTCAAGGGGCTGGTCGGCATGCTGGAAGCTGCCCTGCGCGCCACCTTCCTGGTCACCAATCCGTTGATGGAGGCGCAATCGCGCGCGCTGTCGGCGCA
>NZ_RZSR01000411.1:0-5011 GCF_004023265.1 Mesorhizobium sp. M1A.F.Ca.IN.020.06.1.1 | reverse complement strand
ATTCTGCAGCCTGTCACGGGACATTTTGTCAATGGAGACGCGGGCTGGCTGCGCGTCGAACTTCTTGATCCGACCAAAACACCTCAAAACCGCCATCTCAACAACGAAATCCCGAACGTCCTGATCCGCGCCGAGATGCCGATCCTCGCCTTCGAGGCCGAGGGCGGGCGGCTCCAGGACGTCTTCCTTCAGCTTACCGAGGAGACGATCCAATGATCGATACCCCTCCTGTTCAACCGCACAGCCAGCAAAGCCTGGCAAGCGCAAGCGAGCCGCATATCGGGGGGTGCCGTCAAAATGCGGAGCCCAGAAACGCGGCCTCTTCATTCCCGGGGGCCTCGATGAGAGTTCAACCAGTCAATCAAAGGATGCGGATAAACGCCGCTCGGGCAGCGGGGCTGGTTGCTGCAACTGTTATCCTGTTTTCGCACCCCGGATTGGGTGGGGGCGTACATGAACTGATCCAGATGGCGGGTCTCGGCCTGGTCCTCACCTGCTTCGTTGGCAGGATGTGGAGCATTCTCTATATCGGTTCAAAGAAGAATCTGGAGTTGATTACCTCCGGCCCCTACTCGTTGACCAGAAACCCGCTCTATCTCTTTTCTACGCTTGGAGCAGCTGGGATCGGATTGATCCATGGATCGATCGCCGTCGCTCTGGCGCTGGGATTTTTCAGCTATTGGATCTTGGTCATCACGGCAGCCAAGGAGGCCGAACACCTGAAGACGATCTTCGGCTCGCAATACGATTCCTATGCGCGCTATACGCCGCTGTTCTGGCCGAAACTGTCCCAATATACGGACTCTGCCGAAGTTGTCTTCTCCCCGAAAGCGCTCAAGCGCAACTTCCAGGATGGACTGTACTTCCCCGCAGCCTTTCCCGCCATTGAAGCAATCGAACAACTGCGAGCAGGCAGTTACCTGCCGATCCTCATGACGATCTACTGAGATCCGCCAAGTGCCAGATCCTCTCTCGGCAGCAGGACCAAATGGCCTGCCGATTTCGGGATCGTCACCAGTTCGTCGAGCTTGATGAGGTAGCCGCGGGAGTCTTGGCGCTCGTGCCGGCACCGCGATGGCCATTTTGCATGGCCGAACTGTCGCCCAGGATGGTTGACCACCGAGGTCTGTGACCTAGCTTTACGATGGAGCGTCCAGACTCCGAAATGGTGGCATGGCGCGCACCGTGGGAGAACTTCCCGGGACGTTGAGGATGGAGAGGCGCGAGCTGGCTTTCGACCGGCGCCCAGCCATGCATCGACAAAATTCCCCCAGTACTGGGGCCGAAGCGGTGACAGCTTCGAAGGCAGGCAGCAAAGTTAGCCAGGGCGAGGAGCCACACACCGCTTCACGAGCTTAAAGTTACATCGGAAACCGCGCAGGTACGGCGATGTCAGATCTTGCCGGGTTTTACGCAGACGACACAGGTCTCGCTCTCCTGGGCGGGATGACAATATTTGTATTGGTAGGCTTCTTCCTTGTGGTCCGGCGTATCCTCATCGCAGCGAGACGGCGTCACCAGTATGGCTACCTGAGCGAAAGCACGCCTATTCCCCTCGATGAGGCTTCTTGGGCCTGGGATCGCCCACGCAATCTTGCAGCCAAGCCGGCTTCTTCCCGGGCCGCCGTGCCCCCGGCCCCGGATGTTCAGGGTCTAAACTCCGGTAAGTCCGGGGTGCGAAAGGATTATCTCAACACGACGCCCGAAGCGGGCGAGAACTCGCGCGAGGACCTGCCCGATGCTTTCGCTCCGGCGACAAGCTTCGCCATGGCCTTACCTCCCCGTGTTCGCAGGCCGACGAGCCCCTTGTTACGCTTGAGCGTCGCCGCAATTTGTCTGGCCGTGCCGCTTGGCTATGCGTTGACGAAACAAAAGCCGGTCGAAAGCGCCCCCGCTGTTTCGCGGGCCGATAGCTACTCCCTTCCCGATCTTTCACGCCCTTTGGAGATTCCTGCCAGCACGGCATCAACCGACGCACCCACGAACGGCGAATTGCCCAAACCGGATCTCAACGCTGCCGAAGCACAGGTCGAGGCAGCTCGTGCTCAGGCAGCAGCTGCAACGGAATTGGCTGGCCAAGAGCACCGAGCGATGGAGGAGGAGCGCGCCAGGAGTGCCGCTCTGGAGAGTGCGCTCGCTGAGACGCGCAAGCAGATCGAGGTGCTGAAGACAAGCATGGCAGCCGCGGACGACGCCAGCGAGGAGCGTTTGCGCAACGAACTTGTGGCAGCCCGCACGCTCGAGGCATTGCGGTGGATTGCGCAAGATATCCGCGCGCGGATCAGCGAAACCATTGACCATGTCTTTATACAGATGCCCGCTGCTCGCCTCGAACGGGAGCGAACCGAACAGATGGCGCGCGACCTAGCGCAAGCGCGAGCGCAAATTGAACAGCTGGAAGCCAAAGCCGCCGGGGATCGCGCCAAAGCCGAGGCTTCGCTGGCGCAAGCGAGCGGAATGCTTGACGAGGAGCGCCGGAAGTCGGAGGACCTTCGTGCCGACATCGCTGAAATGGAGCAGTCCAAGGCCGCGATCGCGGACACGGCTGAGCGGGAACGGACCGGTGCCGCCGCGACGCGAGCAAGGGTTGAGCAGACTGCTGCCGAGACGGCGCAGGCATTGGCACGGGAACAGGCTTCAGCAGTCGCGGCCCGTGCGGACCTCGACAAAGCCCGGCTCGAGCGCGACGCGGCCGAACAGGAGCGAGCCAACGCCGTCTTAGCCAAAGAGCGTGCCGAGCGGACTGCCGCCGAGACGGCGCAGACTCTGGAACGCGAACGCGCTTCAGCAATATCGGCCCAAGAGGACGTCAACAGAGCCCGCCTCGAGCGCGACGCGGCTGAGCAGGAGCGAGCTAAGGCTGTCACGGCGAAAGTGCATGCCGAGCAGGCTGCAACTGAAACAGCGCAGGCGCTGGAGCGCGAACGCGCTTCGGCAGTCGCGGCCCGTGAGGACCTCGACAAGGCCCGGCTGGAACGCGACGCGGCGTTGCAGGAGCGAGGCAGGGCTGTCGCAGCGAAGCAACATGCGGAGCAGACTGTTAGCGAGACGGCGCAGGCGCTGGAGAGCGAACGCGCTTCAGCAGTGTCGGTCGGAGAGAACCTCAACAAAGCCCGCCTCGAGCGTGACACAGCCCGCCAACTTTTGGGACAGGCCGCCATGAGGCTGAAGGAGGCTCTGGACAAGCAACGTGAAGCGACGGTTTCTTTCGCCCGCGAGCTGGCCGCCGCACGTGCCGATAATGATAAGCTTCGGGCTCAGCGCCGCGACGCTCAGATAGAGCCGCCGCTGAAGCCGCGCACTGGCCGCGCATCGGCCGGCGCAGGCCAGACGAAAGCTGTCAGCCAAAAGAAGACTACGTCCAGCAAGGTTCGCAAACCGTCGCGCGAAATCCGTGTGCGTGCCATTACGCTTCCGTTTTCCCTCCGGCCAAGCCACTCGACGTTGGACTGAGCTGGAACGACTGCCCTGGAAAATCTGCCGCTGGGCGGCATGAACTCGACGTCTACGGCGAGGGCTCCCACTGTGCGCTATGTCAGCCCGATCACGCTGCCTTTCGCGTTCAATTCGCAGCCGACCGGCGCCTGGCGCGTCTCGACGCCGCCTTGATATCCGTAGTCGATGCTGACCTGGACGGGAGCCGATATCCTCTGTCGGCTCAACCGCCGTACGGAACCTGCACTGCTGACGCGCACACTGGTCGCGCCAAACTGAGCTGCGGCCTGCTCGATTGCCTCACGGCAGGCACGAACGATGTTGTCCGGGACACCCGGCAGCACTTCGATTGGATGGACTGCCAGTGGAATGGCGCTGTCTTCGAAGGGCAGCAGGGCGGGCGGAAGGTCGAGCGACCTTCCGCCGTTGCCGGCTACGCCCGCCCTTGACGTCACTGACCCGGTTGTGGTGGGGCTGCTTCCGTCATCGTTAGACGGTGGGGACGGTGGGTCAGACGGCGGACTGCCGCCGGAGCCACCGGGATCGCCGCTAGTTCCGTTGTGCTGACCGTTGTTGCTGCCAGCGCCATGACCTCCGTTATTCCCGTGATCGCCACCAGCGTTATGACCTTGGCCGCGCTCGCCGGCGGCCGCGGCTCCCGCGCAAGCTATCGCGACAGAGCACGCGAACGCGAAACGGACCAAGCTGGATCCCAGATATTGACGCACGGCACCCTCCAAAGGCGCTTCGGCCGGCCGTCCTTCCGCCGCATGCCGTCAGAACGGCGCAGCACCCCCAGGCAACTCGCGACTACGCCAGGGAAACTAACTAGGGGATGATTCCGGTCTATCAAGGGACTGGGTGCGGCAGCACCCAAGTGGGGGGCAGATTTGAAGGACCTGGCAGCTGATAGTTCATACAGCCCGGGAAGCCCCAAATCCTTTCTCCTTGCGAGTCGACAGCGCTTAGGCGATTTTGCCGATCATTTCGGGAGGAAATCGTGCGAAACATTCCGGCATCGGCGCTGCTGCTGGCGGCCGCTTTTTATGCAACCACCGCCGACGCTCTGGACAGTTCGGCCACACCTGTTGTCGTGACGCCATTGGCGTCGAAGACGACGACGGCATCCGGCCAGCCGATCAAGCTGCCGCAGTCCAGGTCTCAGCCTATCAGATCGCGCCCGGCGCGACGCTGCCGGTGCACAAACATCCCTTCCCGCGCTATGCCTATGTCGAGGCAGGCACCCTCAAGGTCACCAATGTCGAGACCGGCAGCAGCAACACTTACAAGACCGGCGATTTCATCGTCGAGATGATCGGCCAGTGGCATCAGGCGACCAATATCGGCAGCGATCCGGTGAAGCTGCTGGTGATCGACCAGGTCGAACAAGGCGCCAAGAACACAATCCTGAAGCAGTAGCGAGGCAACGGGGCTCAGCTGTTCCGCGGTAGGGCGGGCGCTCCAAGTCTTGAGCAATCAATAACTGCGCGCCGAACAAAACCGGAAGCGCAAAGTGACCGCTTCGCTTGCTGGACCGATTGATGCGGCTTTCGCCTCGATCGCCCCAATGCTAGGG
>NZ_RZSR01000410.1:0-5011 GCF_004023265.1 Mesorhizobium sp. M1A.F.Ca.IN.020.06.1.1 | reverse complement strand
GACATGCGTGGCGCTGATCACCATCACCGAGGCGCCGGAGGCTTCGCCCGCGGCGATGCCGGCCGGGGCATCCTCGAAGACGAGGCAATCGCGCGCCTCGACGCCGAGACGCTTTGCCGCCAAAAGAAAACAGTCGGGCGCCGGCTTGCCGCGGGTGACGTCCTCGGCCGAGACCATGATGGCGGGCACCGGAATGCCGGCCGCCGCCATACGCAGCAGCGCGAGTTCCCGCGGCGCCGAGGTGACGACCGCCCAGCGCTCCGGCGGCAGCGACTTGAGAAACGCCACAGCACCCGGAATGGGAACGATGCCCTCGAGGTCGGCCGCCTCGGCCTCGAGCAGCGCATCGGCTTCCACGACGGGATCGACGCCGGGAAGCTTCAGCGCGGCGATGGTCTCGATCGCGCGCTTGCCGTGGATGGTCGGCAGGAAGCTCGCGACGTCGAGGCCGTGACGGCGAGCCCACTTGGTCCACACGCGTTCCGCCGCGGCGATCGAATTGAGGACCGTGCCGTCCATGTCGAAAAGGAAAGCGGCGAACTTTCTGCCTGGGAACATCGGATATCCTGGGGAATCGTTTTCGGGGAGCGCGAAACGCACCGCTATCCTAACCTCCGAAGCGGAGCCTGCAAAGGCGCATGCCGGCATTTCGACTCGCCGCCGGAACAACGCTCCTCATTGCGGCGTTCTCCAACCAGTCTTGCAAGACCACCAACAAGGGCAAGACCACCAACAAGGGGAAGTGATGCTGATCAGGCTCGGCTACGAAATCGCCATCGAATGCGATGCCGCGACGCCGATCATCGCGCTTCTCGACATCCACCCGGATCGCCATGCCGACATCAAGCGGCAGACTCGCTTTCTCACCTCGCCTTCGGTGCCGACGACCACCTATCGCGACAGCCATGGCAATATCTGCCGCCGCTTCACGGCGCCGGCCGGCGGTTTCCGCATCCTCTTTGATGGGGTGGTCGAGGACAGCGGCGAGGCCGACGAGATCAACACGCTGGCGCGCGAAATGCCGGTGGCGGACCTCCCGGACGAGGTGCTCGTCTACCTGCTCGGCAGCCGCTATTGCGAAACCGATCACCTCAGCAACCTCGCCTGGGAGCTGTTCGGCCACTTGCCGCCCGGCTGGGCGCGCGCGCAGGCGATCGTTGACTATGTCCATAGCCGGCTTTCGTTCGGCTACGGCTATGCCCGCGCCACCCGCACGGCGGCGCAGGCGCATGAGGAGCGCGTCGGCGTTTGCCGCGACTTCGCGCATCTCGCGATAGCGCTCTGCCGCGCGATGAACATTCCAGCGCGCTATGTGAACGGCTATCTCGGCGACATCGGCGTGCCGGCCGATCCGGCGCCGATGGATTTCTCAGCCTGGATGGAAGTGTTCCTTGACGGGAAATGGTACGCGTTCGATCCGCGCCACAATCGTCCAAGGATCGGCCGCGTCGTGATCGCGCGCGGCCGCGACGCCACCGACGTGCCGCTGCTGCACAGCTTCGGCCCGCATCGGCTTACCCTGTTCAAGGTGTGGACCTATGAGCAGCAAGGCAATCTGTTCAAGCCGCCGCATCACGGCATCGACAGGACCGCGAGCGCCCAGATGCTCGCGTAAGCTAGGCGGCTGTTTCACTGCGGCGCCAGCACCAGCGCTGACCCGCTTTGGCACAGGGCGCACTGTGCCGAAGCGGGAAGGGCCGCAATGGCTCCGCCACTCATGGTAAGCGCTTTATGAACGGCATTTCCCTATTGTGTTTCCATTTACCCGCCATTCAACTTCCTGTCTGCCGTGTTCCAGCAAAAACAATGAGTTAACTGTCGCTCCGCGCCTTCGAACAGAAGGGTGGCCGTGTCTGGCCGAAATCCTGCAGCGCTTCCGTTGAGCGGCACCGAAGCCGCAGCAGGCGGGGGTGAGGATGCGGCAGTTGAAAGGTCTCGCTCGTGGGGTGGACGGCTTTGCGCGGGATCGCGGAGGCAATTTCGCGGTTCTGTTTGGGGCTGCCGCATCGGTGCTGGCGCTGGGGGTGGGATTCGCAGTCAATATCGCGCAGGTCTACAATGCGAGATCGAGTCTGCAGAGCGTCGTCGATGCCGCTGTGACTTCGACGGCACGCGATCTCACCCTTGGTGTCATCAAGGAAGCCGATGCCGACGCGTCGGTACAGGCATTTCTCGACGCCAACAGCGCGGCCGGCATCCTGCAGGCCAAACAGATCGTGCTCGACAAGCTCACCATCGACAGGACATCGAAGACCGTGCAGGTGAATGCGCATGCCGATGTCGGCCTCTATTTTCCGCTGTTCAGCGTTGGCGATATGCAGCGTGTCGGCGCCTCGACCACCGCGCTCTATTCAGACAAGAAGATCGAGGTGGCGCTGATGCTCGACATCACCGGCTCCATGGCGGCCAACAAGCGCGCCAAGACCAATAAGATCGGCGACCTGCAGGCGGCCGCGTCGCAGACGGTCAAGGATCTCCTGGGACAGAACCGGGATCCCAGCGAGCCTCGGGTCCGGGTGGCGATCGTCCCCTATGCCGAGGCCGTCAACACTGGCGGCCTCGCCGACACCGTCTTCGTCGAGACGTCGGCCGGACCGAAGCTGCCGCCGCCGATCGATGCGCCGCTTTCCATTTCCGTGACGACCGCGCCTGACAAATGCGCCACCGAGCGCAAGGACAAGGACGGCTATGCCGATTATTCGTCGGATGGCCCGTATACGCTGAGGCAGGACAACAATGGCAGGACCTATCAGGCCAGAGTCAACCGCGACTACCGCATGAAAGTGTGTCCATCCGCGGCTCTGGTTCCGCTGACGGCCGATCAGAACACGCTGCTCACGGCCATCGGTCATTTCCAAGCTGCGGGCGTGACGGCAGGTGGGATTGCCGCGCAATGGGGCTATTACATGCTTTCGCCGTCCTGGCGTTCGGCCATCGCCGATGCCCGCCTGGGCGCGGGTCCGGCGAATTTCGATCCGAAGAAAGTGGCAAAGATCGCCATCCTGATGACGGATGGCCAGTTCAACACCGCCTTTGCCCGCGGGCGCGGCACGTCCGCGTCCGACGACGAGGGCCGGAGGTCGCGCGCCAATGCCGAAGCCATTTGCGAGAATATGAAGCACGACGGCATAGAGGTTTTCACCATCGGCTTCGATCTCAACGATCCGTCGATGACGACGACCGAGAGGGATCAAGCGAGATCCGTATTGAAGGACTGTGCGACCGACGACACGTCGTCGCTGAAGCATTTTTACGAGGCCGCCACGGGCACCGAACTGTCAGATGCCTTCGATCAGATCACCCGCAATATCGAGAAGCTCACCATCAATCGCTGATCCACAGGGCAGGCCGCGAGAAAAGGAAAAGGCCGCCGCTTCTTGACGAAGCAGGCGGCCTTCCGTGTTTCCGTCCATGACGCGGCCCCTGGCGGCGACCCCTTCGGGTCACCTGCCGCGCGTCTCGCGCCTTAACGGGAAGACTGCTTCCCGGAAGTGCAATCCGCTGAGCTCACGTTATGGAAAACGAAATCACTCGACATCGGATCACCTCCTTTCGATTTGTTGAACACAGCCAAATGATGGGGTGCGTCGCGGCAAAACACAAGATGACGCTACGGAATGGCCGTGCATCGGGCGAGGATCATCCTCGCGCGATGCTTTTGCGCAACAGATCGGGATTGCGGTCGACGGGCCGGTGGACGACAGTGGCGCTCGAGGGCGGGGTTCGCCTATTGGGAGGTGGGAATGGACGCCGCCGACAGAGCCGCGCGGATCGTACGCAGGGTCGTCGAGACGTTGAAGCCGGGTTTTGCGGTCAGGCTTTGGACCGGCGAGCGGATCGGGCCCGCCGGCGGTCCGGTGCTTGCCATCAACGATCAGGACATCGTCTGGCAACTGGTGCGGCGTCCTGCCTTCTCGACGCTTGTCGAGATGTGGATTTCCAAGACCGTCGACATCGAAGAGGGCACGCTGTTCGACTTCTACGCCGTGCCCTCGCAGGGCAGGCTCAAGACGAAGCTCAGATCATTGCCCAAGCTGGAGATCCTGCGCGACCTGCCGGTGGTGCTGTTCTCGCGAAAACAGATGACGGCGCGCAGCGACCTCTCCGGCGGCAACCCCTATGTCAGCGGGTCGAACAAGGAAGCGATCCAGCATCACTACGACATCTCGAATGCCTTCTACCGGCTCTTCCTTGACGAGCGCATGGTCTATAGCTGTGGGTATTTCAAGGATTTCGCCAACGGCATCGACCAGGCGCAAGTCGACAAGCTCGACCATATCTGCCGCAAGCTCAGGCTGAAGCCCGGCGAAAGGCTGCTCGATATCGGCTGCGGCTGGGGCGCGATGCTGATCCATGCAGCGAAGCATTACGGCGTCGTCGGCCATGGCGTCTCGTTGTCGCGGGCCCAGACGCAGCTTGCCCGCGAGCGCATCCGCGCCGAGGGTCTCGAGGACCGCATCACCATCGAGATCAAATCCTACGCCGAGCTCTGCGGCGCATTCGACAAGATATCGTCCATCGGCATGTTCGAGCATCTGGGTATCGCCAATCACGACGCCTACTTTTCGGCCGTCCATCGTCTGCTCAAGCCCGGCGGCGTCTATCTGCACCACGCCATCACCAGGCGCAGCAAGGGCGACATCCGCAAGACGTTGCGCAAGGGCCCGGAATACAAGGCGCTGATCCAATACATCTTCCCAGGCGGAGAGCTCGACACGATCGGCATGACGCTCGGCAATCTCGAGGCGCGTGGCTTCCTCGTCCATGATGTCGAAAACCTTCGCGAGCATTATCAGCGCACCTGCCGGCTGTGGGCCGAGCGTCTCCATGCGCGCTTCGACGAGGCGATCGCCGAGGTCGGCGAGGCGAAAGCGCGGCTATGGCTGCTCTATCTCACCGGCTGCTCGATCGCCTTCGAACGCGCCTCGGCGCAGATTTTCCAGACCGTCGCCACCAAGCGCGCGCGGGGACCAAGCGGCCTGCCGCCGACGCGTGAAGATTTGTACCGGTA
>NZ_RZSR01000409.1:0-5018 GCF_004023265.1 Mesorhizobium sp. M1A.F.Ca.IN.020.06.1.1 | reverse complement strand
CCCGAATGTCGACTTCGCGCTGGCCGCGCTGACGCGCAGCCTCAATCTCCCCGCCGACGCGCCCTTTCGCCTGTTCGCGCTCGGTCGCAGCATCGGCTGGACGGCGCATGCCATCGAGCAGGTGACGAGCAACAGGCCGATCAGGCCGCGAGCCCGCTATGACGGCCCTGCAGGAACACCTGACGGCTAGCCATCACGACATGGTGTCGAGCTTGCGCTGCATGGCGGCGATCTGCGCCTTCAATTCCTGCAGGTCGTCGGATTTCTCGTCCTTCTTCGGCGGCTCGGCGGGCGCCGCGGAATTGGGGCCGCCCGACGGGAACGGCGTGAACATGCGCATCGCGTTCTGAAACATCTCGACGTTGCGCCGCGTCTGTTCCTCCAGCGCCTTCATCGGCGTCTTCATCATGTCGATCGGTGCCTTGCCGAAGGCGCCCTTCAGCTGCTCGCGGAAGCGCTCCTGCTCCTTGGAGAAGGCGATCATCGACTGTTCGAGGAAGCTCGGCACGATCATCTGCATCTGGTCGCCGTAGAAGGAGATCAGCTGGCGCAGAAACGGGATCGGCAGCATGTTCTGCCCGTCCTTGTTCTCCAGCTCGAAGATGATCTGGGTCAGCACCGGATGCGTGATGTCGTCGCCGGTCTTGGCGTCCTGCACGGTGAATTCTTCGCCCTTCTTGACCATCTCGGCCAGATCTTCGAGCGTCACATAGGTGCTGGTGCCGGTGTTGTAGAGCCGGCGGTTGGCGTACTTCTTGATGACGATCGGGTCGTCTTTTGCGGCCATCCGTATCCTCCCCAGGATACCGGCGCGTTCACAGTAAGCGGCCGGTAACGATTGCGCCATTTGTCGAGGATATGCGCAAAAGCGTCACAATTCCAAGCGGTTTGTGCAGTGCGGCATCAATTAATGCCGAAAGGGCGGGCCAAATTGTGCTGCAGCGCGATGGCCACGCCGTCACGATAAGCGCTCGACTTGCTTGCGGCGCATGGCGGCCATGCCGATTTCCGGTTTGACTCAGGTGCTTGAACGGGCAAGAAAGTCTCCAAAGGATAGCCTAACGACACCTCGAAGCCTGGAGAAGAAAATGTCCGCTTCCAATTCAATCGTCGTCGCCAGCGCAGCCCGCACAGCAGTCGGCTCCTTCAACGGCAGTTTCGCCGCCACGCCCGCGCACGAGCTCGGCGCGGTCGTCATCAAGGAATTGCTCGCGCGTGCCAAGGTCGACCCGGCGGAGGTGGACGAAGTCATCCTCGGTCAGGTGCTGACCGCCGCTCAGGGCCAGAACCCGGCCCGCCAGGCTTCCATCAATGCCGGTCTGCCCAAGGAGACGACTGCTTGGGGCCTCAACCAGGTTTGCGGCTCGGGCTTGAGGGCCATTGCGCTCGGCATGCAGCAGATCGCCACCGGCGACGCCAAGGTGATCGTCGCCGGCGGCCAGGAATCGATGTCGCTGTCGCCGCACGCCCAGCACCTGCGCGCCGGCGTCAAGATGGGCGACTACAAGATGATCGATACCATGATCAAGGACGGCCTATGGGATGCCTTCAACGGCTACCATATGGGCAACACCGCCGAGAACGTCGCTCGTCACTTCCAGATCACCCGCGAAGTCCAGGACGAGTTCGCGCTGGCCTCGCAAAACAAGGCCGAGGCGGCGCAGAAGGCCGGTAAGTTCAAGGACGAGATCGTCGCCGTCACCATCAAGGGCAAGAAGGGCGACACCATCGTCGACCAGGACGAATATATCCGCCACGGCGCTACGCTGGATGCCATGACCAAGCTGAAGCCGGCCTTCGACAAGGACGGCACCGTCACCGCCGCCAATGCTTCGGGCATCAATGACGGAGCCGCCGGCGCGCTGCTGATGAGCGAGGCCGAGGCTGCCAGGCGCGGCATCACCCCACTGGTCCGCATCGCCTCCTGGGCGACCGCCGGCGTCGATCCGGCGATCATGGGCACCGGCCCGATCCCGGCCTCGAAGCGGGCGCTGGAAAAGGCCGGCTGGTCGGCCAAGGACCTCGATCTCGTCGAGGCCAACGAGGCCTTCGCCGCGCAGGCCTGCGCCGTCAACAAGGGCATGGGCTGGGATCCCTCGATCGTCAACGTCAATGGCGGCGCCATCGCCATCGGCCATCCGATCGGCGCCTCGGGCGCCCGCGTGTTCAACACGCTGGTCTACGAGATGCGTCGCCGCGGCGCAAAGAAGGGCCTCGCGACGCTTTGCATCGGCGGCGGCATGGGCGTTGCGATGTGTGTGGAAGCCTTGAACTGAGCGAGCGGCGAACTGAGCGAATAGCGAATGAGGAGTAGCGAACAGGGGAAATAGCGTTGCGCGACGGGCTATCGGATCCCTACTCGCTCTTCGCCACTCCCTATTCGTTCTTCCGACCAAAGGGAGGAAATGCATGAGCAAGGTAGCAATCGTCACGGGCGGATCGCGCGGCATCGGTGCGGCGATATCGGTGGCCCTGAAGAATGCCGGCTATTCGGTCGCCGCGAACTATGCCGGCAATGACGAGGCGGCCCAGAAATTCAAGGCCGAGACCGGCATCCCCGTCTACAAATGGTCGGTTGCCGATTATGACGCTTGCGCCGCAGGCATCGCCCAAGTCGAGGCTGATCTCGGCCCGGTCTCGGTGCTGGTCAACAATGCCGGCATCACCCGCGACACCATGTTCCACAAGATGACCCGCGAACAGTGGAAGGAGGTCATCGACACCAACCTTTCCGGCGTCTTCAACATGACGCATCCGCTATGGAACGGCATGCGCGATAGGAAGTTCGGCCGCGTCATCACCATCTCCTCGATCAACGGCCAGAAAGGCCAGATGGGCCAGGTCAATTATTCGGCCTCGAAAGCCGGCGACATCGGCTTCACCAAGGCGCTTGCCCAGGAAGGCGCCCGCGCAGGCATCACCGTCAACGTTGTTTGCCCCGGCTACATCGCCACCGACATGGTCATGGCCGTGCCGGAAAAAGTGCGGGAATCGATCATCGCTCAGATCCCGGTCGGCCGTCTCGGCGAGCCGGAGGAGATTGCGCGCTGCGTTGTCTTCCTCGCCTCCGAAGACGCAGGCTTCATCACCGGCTCGACGATAAGCGCCAATGGCGGCCAGTATTTCGCCTGAGATCTTGTTCGGCTGAACTCTTCTGACACCGATGGCAGGCGGCCCGCCGCAAACGGGCCGCCTGTTTTTGTCTGCGCTCCGGCAGCACCGGGTGGGCATGCCTCAATTTGGCACGCAAAAGTTAACAGCCTCCCCGCGCCCTGTGGGAAACCCGGTTCACAAGCTGTGGATTTTCGGTGCACAAGCTTTGGACAACACCATATCTAGGGGTGAACAAAACAGGAAGTTTTGCAGATCGCTGATTCGTCGCCGATTCGTTCCGGCTTTGGCCGAGAAGTTAACGCGCCGCGCCGGAAATAGGCGCGAACAAGATTAACGCCGGTTAGGAAAGATCAACCATTTCACAATGTTGGCGGCCGCGCTCGAGTCCGTCGCGGTCGCTCCCCCGCAAAGGTTAACGACGCTCCGGAACCAGCGCGAGCCAAGCACGAAACGGGCCAGTTCACAGATTCAGCATGTGGTGAGACTCATGGTCAAAAAATCCACATATAGCCGTGAACAAAACCTGAATCAGAGCGAGTCAGTGATTCGTCGCCGATTCGTTCCAGACTCGTTCCAACGGTTAATCGGCCGCGGATTTTGACCTTGCCTGTCGTCGCGCCATCTCTTGATGGGAACATTCCGCTTTCGCTTCGCGTCTGAAATCCCTATGTGTGCCCTGTCACACGCGGCGGCACCGCCGCGTCCCCGACAACAAGCGGCAGAAAGCCTCATTTCCGAGCCGATGAATATCCAGCCGAAACCCTCCCAGCCGCTGATCCTTTCCGGCCGCGACGTAACGGCCGTGCTCGGCCCCACTAACACCGGCAAGACCCATCTCGCCATCGAGCGCATGGTGTCGCACGACACCGGCATCATCGGTCTGCCGCTGAGGCTCCTTGCCCGCGAGGTCTATACGCGCGTCTGCGAGAAGGTCGGCGCCAGCAAGGTGGCGCTGATCACCGGCGAAGAGAAGATCGTGCCGGCGAGCGCGAGATATTCCGTCTGCACCGTGGAAGCGATGCCGCGAGAGACCGATGCCGCCTTCGTCGCCATCGACGAGGTGCAGCTCGCCGGCGACCTCGAACGCGGCCACATCTTCACCCACCGCATCCTGCATCTGCGCGGCCGCCAGGAGACGCTGCTTCTGGGCGCCGCCACCATGCACGGCATCCTGCAACGCCTGCTGAAGGGCGTCTCGGTGGTGACGCGGCCGCGGCTGTCGCATCTTGCCTACGCCGGCTCGAAGAAGCTCACCCGCCTGCCGCGGCGCACGGCGATCGTCGCCTTCTCCGCCGACGAGGTCTATGCCATCGCCGAATTGATCCGCCGCCAGCAGGGCGGTGCTGCCGTCGTTCTCGGCGCGCTCAGTCCCCGCACCCGCAATGCCCAGGTGGAGATCTTCCAGTCGGGCGACGTCGACTATCTAGTCGCCACCGATGCCATCGGCATGGGCCTGAACCTCGACCTCGAGCACGTCGCCTTCGCCCAGAACCGCAAGTTCGACGGCTACCAATACCGCAACCTGACCGCCGCCGAGCTAGGCCAGATCGCGGGGCGTTCCGGCCGACACCTGCGCGACGGCACCTTCGGCGTCACCGGCCAGGTCGATCCGTTCGACGAGGATCTGGTCAAGAAGATCGAGGGGCACGATTTCGACCCGGTGAAGGTGCTGCAGTGGCGCACCGCCGATTTCGATTTTGCCAGCCTCGATGCCCTGAAACGCTCGATCGAGACCAACGCGCCGGTCGAAGGGCTGACCCGGGCATTGCCGGCGGTCGACGCTCAGGCGCTGGAACATTTGTCGCGCGACGGCGACATCAGGACGCTAGCCACCGGCAGGGAGCGCGTGGCGCTGCTGTGGGAGGCCTGCGCGCTGCCGGACTACCGCAAGATCGCGCCCGCCC
>NZ_RZSR01000408.1:0-5021 GCF_004023265.1 Mesorhizobium sp. M1A.F.Ca.IN.020.06.1.1 | reverse complement strand
GCCCGGCACTTACGGCGCCGGAGTCGAGGAATTGCTGTCGCGCGGCGAATGGAGCGCGCGCGAAGAGATCGGCCGCGCCTATCTCGAAGCAACCTCGCATGCCTATGGCGGCGCCGACGGTGAGGCCATCTCCGCGCCCGGCGTCTTCGAGGGCCGCATCGCCGACGCGGACCTGCTTGTCCACACCGGCGACGACCCGGGCCGCGACATCCTCGAAGGTTCGGCCGATGTCGCCTTCATTGGCGGGTTTTCAGCCGCACTTGCCGCGCTTGGCAGGAATGCCGATGTCATCGTGCTCGACACGACTGACCCTAAGAAGCCGAGGCCGCGATCGGTCGGCGAAGCGGTGTCGCGCGTGGTGCGGGCCCGCGCCGTCAATCCGCGCTTCATTGCCGGGCAGATGCGCCACGGCCCCCGCGGCGCCTCGGAATTCGCCGAGACGGTCGACCGCCTGGTCGGCTTCGCCGAGACCACGCATGCCATATCGGGCGCGCTGATCGAGGCGGTGCACGACGCCTATATCGGTGATGCGGAAGTCCGAGCCTTCTTGCTGCGCGAAAATCCCGCCGCCGCGAAGGTCATCGCTGAGCGATTCCTGGCTGCGCGACGGCGCGGTCTCTGGCATCCGCTCAGGAATTCCATCGACGACGATCTCACGGCCTTGATCGCCGAGGCGCAGGCAAGCGAGGTGGCGGCATGAACGCCTTCTCGCGTCGTGGCGCCTGCCCCGCGTTGAGCGCGCCGATGCAGACCGGCGATGGTCTGCTGGTGCGGCTCAATCCGGTTCCTGGAGGGCTTGCACCCAAGTCGCTGATCGGTCTTTGCGAATCCGCCTTGCGCCACGGCAACGGCATCATGGAAGTGACCGCTCGCGGTAGCCTGCAGATCCGGGGCCTGACCGCAGACAGCGCTTGGCTGCTGGCGGCGGAAGTGGATGCGCTGGGCATCGCGGTGCGGACGGGCGTGCCGGTGGAGACCGGGCCGCTCGCGGGTATCGACCCGCAGGAGATTGCAGATTCGCGCCCCGTGGCCGATCGGATCAGGCTGGCTATTGAAGAGGCGGGGCTGACGCCACGGTTGGGGCCGAAGGTGTCCGTGGTCGTCGACGGCGGCGGGCAGTTGGCTGTGGATGCGCTGACGGCTGACGTGCGGCTGAAGGCGGTGCGGACTGTGGCCGGCGTCCAGTGGAGCGTGTCGGTTGCCGGTGACAGCCGAAGCGCGAAGTCACTCGCCACTGTTGACGAGGATACGGCGCGCAACATCGCGGTGGCTGCACTAAGGATGGTGGCCGAAAAAGGCCGCGAGGCGCACACGCGGGATTTGTCGGACCGGCAGTTGGCTTCGCTCGCAGGCTGGCATTCCTTCGCGCCCCCCTCTGTCCTGCCGGACATGTCCGGCAGGACAGAGGGGGGCGCCGTAGGGCGTCAGCATTCGCCCATCGGCCTCTTCGACCTGAGCAGCAGCCACGCCCTCGGCATCGGCCTGCCCTTCGGAAGTATGCCGGCGCAGAACCTCATCGACCTCGCCGCCAGGGCCTCCGATCTGGGCTCGGCTGAAATCCGCATGGCCCCAGGCCGCACCCTACTTTTCCTCAACCTCTCCCCATTCGCCAGCGCCTCTCTCCAAGCCTCCGCGTCCGCCCTCGGCTTCATCACCGCCCCCACCGATCCGCGCACCCGCATTGCCGCCTGCCCCGGAGCGCCCGCCTGCGCCTCCGGCCGCATCGCCACCCGCGCCATCGCCGAAGAAATCGCAACGGAAAGCCCCGATCTCTTTGATGCCTCCCTCACCCTCCACATTTCCGGCTGCGCCAAAGGCTGCGCCCATCCCGGCCCAGCGGGGCTCACCCTGGTCGGCGACGAAAACGGAGCCGGACTTGTCGTGGACGGGACGGCAAAGACCCTTCCTGCCGGATACAGGCCGGGCTATGACGCCGCGCGCGGGGTCGCCGGCATTGCGGCGGCGATCCGAAACGCACGGCATCCCGGCGAGACTGCCGCCGCTTGCCTCACAAGGCTCGGCGCGACTGAGATCGCCGAACTCTATCGACGGAACTGAAGAATGGCCGCCTACGACTATATCCATGACGGGATGGCGATCTACGAGCGCTCTTTCGCCATCATCCGCGCCGAGGCGGACTTGTCGCGCTTTTCCGAGACAGAGGCCGATGTCGCGATCCGCATGATCCACGCCTGCGGCCAGGTCGAGGCAGCCAGCCAGTTCGTGTTCTCCAGCGGTTTCGTTGAAGCGGCCCGTGCCGCCCTTGCCGCCGGGGCGCCGATCTTCTGCGATGCCGAGATGGTCGCCCACGGCATCACCCGTGCCCGCCTGCCGGCCGGAAACGAGGTGATCTGCACGCTGCGCGACCCGCGCACCGTCGATATCGCCAAGGAAATCGGCAACACGCGCTCGGCCGCCGCTATCGACCTTTGGAGCGAGCGCATGGCAGGTTCGGTGGTCGCCATCGGCAACGCACCGACCGCGCTGTTCTATCTGCTCGAAAAACTGCGCGACGGCGCGCCGACGCCGGCCGCCATCATCGGCATGCCGGTTGGTTTCGTCGGTGCTGCCGAATCCAAGGATGCACTGGCGGAAAACTCCTACGGCGTACCTTACGCCATCGTGCGCGGCAGGCTGGGCGGCAGCGCCATGACGGCCGCAGCACTCAACGCATTGGCGAGGCCAGGCCTGTGAACGCTTTCCCCAAAGGCCGGCTCGTCGGCGTCGGCACCGGTCCCGGCGATCCGGAGCTGTTGACGCTGAAAGCCGCGCGGGCATTGGCTGAAGCGAATGTCGTCGCCTATTTCGCCAAGCGCGGCAACAACAGCAACGCGCGCGCCATCGTCGAGGCGCGCTTTCGCCCGGATATGGTCGAGCTGCCCTTGCTCTATCCGGTGACGACCGAGATCGACAAGGATCACGACGACTATCGCTCGCAGATCACCGATTTCTACGAGCGGTCCGCCGAACAGGTCGCCGGGCATCTCGGCGCCGGCAAGATGGTGGCCGTGCTGTCGGAGGGCGATCCGCTTTTCTACGGCTCCTATATGCATCTGCACGTGCGCCTCTCGCACCGATTCCCGACCGAAGTCATTCCCGGTATCACCGCCATGTCCGGCTGTTGGTCGGCGACCGGCCTGCCGATCGTCCAGGGCGACGATGTGCTGACCGTGCTTCCCGGCACGATGAGCGAGTTCGAGCTGACGCGACGGCTGGCCGATACCGATGCCGCCGTCATCATGAAGGTCGGCCGCAACCTGCCGAAGATCCGCCGCGCGCTGGAAGCGACCGGCAAGCTGACGAAGGCCGTCTATGTCGAGCGCGGCACCATGCCGGGCAGCGTGTCGATGCGGCTCGCGGAAAAGCCGGACGACAAGGCCCCCTATTTCGCCATCGTGCTGGTCGCCGGCTGGTCGGCGCGTCCCGGAGTTCCCGGAGCCAAGCCTTGAGCGGCCGCCTCACCGTGATCGGCCTCGGCCCCGGCAATGCCGATCAGGTCACGCCGGAGGCGATCCGCGCCGTGACGGAGGCTTCCTTCTTCTATGGCTACAAGCCCTATCTCGACCGGCTCGAGCTGCGACAGGACCAGACCCGCATCGCCTCCGACAATCGCGAAGAGCTAGCCCGCTCGAACGAGGCGCTGGCCAAGGCAGCCGAAGGTCACAGCGTCGCTGTCGTGTCCGGCGGCGATCCCGGCGTATTCGCCATGGCGGCCGCCGTCTGCGAGGCGATCGAAGCCGGTCCGCCAGAATGGAGGTCAATCGACCTCGCGGTCGTTCCCGGCGTCACCGCCATGCTCGCGGTCGCCGCCCGCATCGGCGCGCCGCTTGGCCATGATTTCTGCGCCATCTCGCTCTCCGACAATCTAAAACCCTGGGAGCTGATCGAGCTGCGTCTGCTGGCGGCGGCCGGCGCCGGCTTCGTCATTGCGCTCTACAATCCGATCAGCAAGGCCCGCCCCTGGCAGCTCGGCCGCGCCTTCGAATGCCTGAAGGCCATTCTGCCGGGCACCACCCCGGTGATCTTCGGCCGCGCCGCCGGCCGGCCCGAAGAGCGCATCGAGGTGTTTCTGCTCGCCGACGCCGATGCGGCAAAGGCCGACATGTCGACCTGCGTCATCATCGGCTCGCCCGAGACCCGCATCATCAAGCGCGGCGACAAGCCCGCGCTGGTCTACACGCCGCGTTCGGCAACTGGGTCGAGAAAATGATCGACCATCGCAGCCAGCTGATCGACGGTCTCGGCCGACGCAACGTCAGGCAGCGGCGGCCTGCGCACCATGATCACCTCGATGCCGAGCGCGCGCGCCGCGGCGATCTTGCCGTAGGTCGCCTCGCCGCCGCTGTTCTTCGAAACGACGGTATCGATGGCGTATTTTTCAAGCAGCGCGCGCTCGTCCGCTTCGGGGAACGGCCCGCGCGCCAGAAGGTAAACTGCGTCAGGCACAGCCAGCTTTGGCTCGATCGGGTCGACGCTGCGAATGAGATAGCGATGCTGCGGAGCGGCCTCGAACGCGCCGGCTTCCTGCCGGCCGATCGCCAGCAAGACTCGTCGCGGCGCCGTGCCAAGCGCCTTGGCCGCTTCAGCGACGCTCTCCACGAAAGTCCAGCGATCACCCGCGACAGGCTCCCAGCCGGCACGCCGCAGCGCAACCATCGGCACGCGGGTTTGCCTGGCCGCCTCAGCGGCATTGGCCGACATACGGGCCGCGTAAGGATGCGTGGCGTCGACCACCAGATCGACCTGTTCCCGATGGAGGTAGGCGGCCAATCCCTCCATGCCGCCAAAGCCGCCGCTACGCATGGGGACGCCTTGCGCCATGGGGCTTTCGGTGCGGCCGGCGAGCGACAGCGTGATCGAGAAATCCTTCCGGCGAGCCAGCTTGCCCGCCAGCTGCCGGGCCTCCGTGGTTCCGCCGAGAATCAGAATACGGTGGGTCATCATGCCTGCTGAGGGTTCGCGCGCTGCCAAGCCGGTCGCAAGATGGCTGACCATCGTCGGCATCGGCGAGGACGGTGTAG
>NZ_RZSR01000407.1:0-5031 GCF_004023265.1 Mesorhizobium sp. M1A.F.Ca.IN.020.06.1.1 | reverse complement strand
CCTTGTGGGGGAGATGTCCGGCAGGACAGAGGGGGGCGAGAAGGAACGCGACAGACCGCTATTGGTCCGAAAATCTACTGCCGTTCCGCCTGCCGCGCCGCAACCCTGCGCATCGCGATCACGCGGCGCCTGAAAATCTCCGTGCGGATCGCCATCAGGTGCAGCGCGAAGAACAGCACGGTGAAGCCAAGCGCCATCACGGCGAGCGGCCACAGCATCGAAGGGTCGATGGTCGGGCCGCCGAGGCGGAAGACCGAGGCCGGCTGGTGCAGCGTGTTCCACCAATCGACCGAGAATTTGATGATCGGGATGTTGATGAAGCCGACCAGCGTGATGATGGCGGCGGCCCAGGCGGCGCGGCCGGCGTCGTCCAGTGCGCGAGTCAGCGCGATAATCCCAAGATACATGAGGAAAAGCACGAAGACCGAGGTCAGCCGAGCGTCCCACACCCACCAGGTGCCCCACATCGGCTTGCCCCAGATCGAGCCGGTGATCAGCGCGAGCGCGGTGAAGGTGGCGCCGATCGGAGCCGCTGCCTTCAGCGCCACGTCGGCCAGCGGGTGGCGCCAGACCAGCGTGCCGAGCGCCGAGATCGCCATGATGGTGTAGCACATCATCGCAAGCCAGGCGAAAGGCACGTGGATGTACATGATGCGCACCGTGATGCCCTGCTGGAAATCCTCCGGCGCGGTGAAGCTCATATAGAGGCCGACGCCGAGCAGTATCGCCGCGGTCGCCGCGAGCCACGGAATAACCTTGTTGGCCAGCCCGACGAAGCGCGTCGGGTTGGCGAGATCGATCCAGCCGGCGAGGCGTGAGGTGGTGTCGCTCATGCCGATCTAAATAGACCGGCGATGCATCAGGGGCAATCGGACGGTTGTCGCACTCTCTCCTTCTCCCCTTGTGAGAGAAGGTGGATCGGCGCGCGAGCGCCGAGACGGATAGGGTGCGCGACGGAGTGAGACGCTGATCTTCCTGGAACACCTTCATCTGTCGCCTGCGGCGACACCTTGTCCCACAGGGAAGAAAGCTTACGCCGCTTCCGTCACCGGACGGCTGAGGCGACGGACCTCCTCGTCGTTGAGCAGGCCGCCGGCGCGCAGCAGGGCTGCGAAGCGGCCGTTGCGCAGCGACAGCTCGGTGAAGCCGCCGTATTCGACCACCTTGCCCTTGTCCATGAAGACGACCAAGTCGGCGTCGCGCACGGTGGTCAGGCGGTGGGCGATGATGAAGGTCGTGCGGTTGCGGCGCAGTTCGTCGATCGCTTCCTTGACTCGGTCCTCGGTCTCGACGTCGAGCGCGCTGGTCGCCTCGTCGAGCACCAGGATCGGCGCATCCTTCAGCACGGCGCGGGCGATGGCGATGCGCTGGCGCTCGCCGCCCGAGAGCTGGCCGCCGCGCTCGCCGACGACGGTGTCGTAGCCGCTGCTCTTGGCCAGGATGAAGTCCTGTGCGGCGGCGGCATTGGCGGCGGCGTGCACCTCGTCATTGCTCGCATCGGCGCGGCCGACCCGGATGTTATCCTCGATCGAGCGGTTGAGCAGGCCGGCGTCCTGGAAGACGGTGGCGATCGAGTGGCGCAGCGACTTGCGGGTCACCGTGCGAGTGTCGATGCCGTCGATCAGGATGCGGCCGCTGGACGGCGTGAACACGCGCTGCAGCAGGTTGATAAGCGTCGTCTTGCCGGCGCCGGTCGGGCCGACGATGGCGACGGTCTTGCCGGCCGGCACCTCGAAGGAGACATTTTCGATACCATGGCCCGAATTCGCGAACTCGAAGCTGACGTCCTCGAACCGCACACGGCCGGTGACGTTGGTCAACTCGCGCAGGCCGTCCGGCTCGGCGGTTTCGGCGGCCGAGTCCTCGAGGCGATAGAAATCCTCGAGCTTGGCGCGGGCCTCGGAAATCTGCGTCGTGAAGGCGGACATCTGGTCGAGACGGGCGATCAGCATTCCGGCAAAGCCGGTGAAGGCGACGACGTCTCCGACACGGAGCTGGCCACGGGTGACGAGATAAGCCCCAATCGAGAGCACGATCATCATCGAGATGGTCGACGACAGGCGGTTCAGCGCATTGGCGATAGCCCACCAGTCGAGCACCGGGTTCTGCGCGTCGAGCAGGTCCTTGACGTAGCGCTTCAGCGTCGCGGTCTCATGGCCGATGCGGTTATAGCTCTGCAGCACGGCGACGTTGCTGACGCTGTCGGTCACATGGGCAAAGACTGTGTGGTAGTGGCGCTCGACGGCGGTCTGCCCCGACTTGGTACGGCGCATGACGATACGGCCGATTCCGACGTAGAGCACGCCGAGGCCCAGCAGCACGATGGACATGCGGATGTCCATGGAAAGCGCGGTCGGCACCAGCAGCACCAGCGCAATGGCCGTCGAGAGATGCACGCGCATGAATTCGAGCCACAGGCTGAACAGGGTTTCGACGGCGCGCAGCAGCGTGTGCAGCGAATTGGACGTGCCGCGCTGGTGGTGCCAGGCGAGCGGCATGGTGATGACGCGCTCGAAGGACTGGCACAGCACTTCCGAACGCCGGGCATGGGCGAAGCGGTCGGCGCCGCGCGACACCAGCACGAAAGCTATGACATTGAAGACACCGAGAGCGGCCCAGACGGCGAGCGTCGAAAACACCGGACCTTTTTCGGAAATGGCGCCGATCACCCGGCCCAAAAGGATCGGCTCGAGAATGGCGATCGCGGCAAGCGCGACGTTGGCGCCGCAGATCAGCGCGACGCGCTTCTTGTCCGCAGCCAGATAACTCAGCGCTCTAAAGTAGATCTGCAGAAGTGACACTTCAGCTACTCCGCCAAACTCTTGTCCGTGCTCAATGTCGGTATTGTGCGCCGCACCATTTTTTGACACGTACCGGTTTATGTGTCGCGAAACAATGCGTCGTCTATCCCTTCCGTTCCGATTTAGCGAACAAAAGATGACGACGGTGCGAAATCTGACGTGATCACCTAACGGTTTGAGATAAAAGGTGAAATGTCAGCCTTGCGGCAAAACAATGGCACCTGCCCAGCGCTGCCACATTTTTAATCACTTGCGCTTGCTTAGCCGTGCCTGAAGCAGCGTGGGCGCACGCTGCCCGGCCCATTGGCAAAGTAAAACGCCAAGCTCGGCCGCGCATCCCGAGAGATGCGCGGCCTGCAAGGCAAACCGTTGATCCTACGCAGGTATCTTGACGACGACGTCGGTCATCTCGCCGGCCCTCGGTTCGAAAGACCCTGATTTGGTCTTCGAACCATTGACTTCAAGCGCGATCGACTTGGTCTTTTTGTCGCGGATGACGCGAACCTTGATTTCGCCGCCGAACATCTTGAGTGTGGCGGCGTAGCCGTCCCAGTGGCCGGGCAGCTTCGGCCTAAACGTGATCTGCTTGCCGCGCCGCTCGATGCCGAGGATTCCTTCCACCGCGGCCCGGTAGAGCCAGCCGGCCGACCCCGTATACCAGGTCCAGCCGCCGCGGCCGCCTTTTCCTTCGCCGGCGTAGATGTCCGCCGCCACGACGTAAGGCTCGACGCGGTAATGCTCGGCCGCCGCCTCGTCCGAGGCGTGGTTGACCGGGTTCAGCATCGAGAAGCAGCGATAAGCCTCGTCGGTGCGTCCCATCTCGGCCAGCGCGATGACGAACCAGGTGGCGGCATGGGTGTACTGGCCGCCGTTCTCGCGCACGCCCGGCGGGTAGCTCTTGATATAGCCGGGATCCTTGTCGCTGTTCGAGAAGGGCGGCGTGAACAGCTTGACGATCTTGTGCTTGTCGTCGACGAGCATCTTCGTCGCCTGTTCCATGGCCGTGGTCGAGCGGGCAGGATCCCCCTCGCCCGACAGCACGCTCCAGGACTGGGCGATGGAGTCGATCTTGCACTCATCCGAATTGCGGGAGCCAAGCGGCGTGCCGTCGTCGAAGCTGCCGCGCCGGTACCACTGGCCGTCCCAGGCCGTGCTCTCCAGCGCCCGCTTCAGCAGGTCCGCGTGCTTCGTCCAGGCCTGCGCCCGCTTGCCATCGCTCTGTCCCTTGGCGATGGGGGCGAAGTCACCCAGCGTCTTCAGCAGGAACCAGCCTAGCCAGACGCTTTCGCCCTTGCCGCCCTCGCCGACACGGTTCATGCCGTCGTTCCAGTCGCCGCCGAGGATCAGCGGCAGGCCGGCCGGGCTGCTGCGCTTGATGGCCAGATCGAGCGCCCGCGCGCAGTGCTCGTAAAGCGAGGCTGTGGTCTTGGTGATCTCGGGCGTGAAGAAGGCGTCGTGCTCCCCCTCGCCAAGCTCCTGCCCGTCGATGAACGGTATCTGCTCCTTGAGGATGGCGGCATCGCCCGTCACCTCGATGTAGCGGGCCGTCGCGTGCGCCAGCCACACGACATCGTCCGAGATCATGGTGCGCACGCCGGCATCGGTGCGGGGCAACCACCAGTGCTGCACGTCGCCCTCCTGGAACTGCCGGCGGGCGGCGTTGAGAATCTGGTCGCGCGCCAGCTTCGGATCATGCGCCAGCAAGGCCAGCGTATCCTGCAACTGGTCGCGGAAGCCGAAGGCGCCGCTCGCCTGGTAGAAGGCCGACCGCGCGCGGATGCGGCAGGCCAGGCTCTGGTAGGGCAGCCAGTGGTTGACCATGGCGTTGAGCGCCTTGTCCGGCGTTTCGACCTGAATGGTGTCGAGGAAGCCGCGCCAGACGCGCTCATTGTCGGCCAGACGCCGGTCGAAATCCTTGTCCCTGTGGGTCTGGACCAGGGCGCTCGCCTCGGCGGCCGTGGCGGCGTCGCCAAGCAGCCAGAACAGCGTCACGTCGCCGCCGGCCGGGATGTCGATGTCGCTGGCGATCACCGCGCACGGATCGTCGCCTGCCTCGACGCGGCCGGACAAAGCAACTCCGCCAAGCACGGCCTGCGGATATTCGGTCGTGCCGTGCCTGCCGACGAACTCGCCGCGGTCGGCGGTCACCGAATGAACAGGCGCCGTCGCGGCGAGGAAAGCCACCCGCTCGCCGAAGTCGAGCCCGTAGGGGTTCTGCGCAAGCATGGCG
>NZ_RZSR01000406.1:3440-5052 GCF_004023265.1 Mesorhizobium sp. M1A.F.Ca.IN.020.06.1.1 | reverse complement strand
CTGCTCCGGCTGGCAACCGTCGACATCGGTTCCTGGGTGCTGCCGCTGGTGGCGCTTGCGCTGGTCGCGCCGCGCGCCGGCATCGGCAGCCGCTTCGTCCACTACGTCGTCGCCTCCAACTGGGCCTCCGCGATCATCGCCTGGCTGATGCTGCCGTCGGCGCTGCTGAGGCTGTTCCTGCCCTCGACCGACGAGGTCAGCGGCCTGGTCTCGCTGCTTCTGTTCGCGCTGTCGATGGTGCTGACCTGGCGCATGACCAACGCGACGATCGGCAAGGGCGCGGCTGCCGGCACCGCGGTGTTTGTCGGCATGTTCGTCGCCTCGCTGCTCGTCTTGTTCGGGCTGCAGGCGCTGCTCGGCATCGACATTCCGGACGGCGCGAGGGGCTAGGTCTCCGCGTCCTCTGCCGCGGCGGGTTTGTCAGCCGTCGCCGGATAATCCACCCCGACCAAGAACAGGCCGTCGGGCGGCGCTACCTGTCCGCAGGCTGCCCGGTTGCGCGCTTCGAGCGCTGCCTTGAGATCGGCGGCGCTCCAGGAGCCGTCGCCCACCCTGCGCAGTGAGCCGACCATCGAGCGCACCTGGTTGTGCAGGAAGGAGCGCGCCGAGGTTCGCACCTCAATGAGATCTCCGGCGCGGGTGACATCGAGACGGTCAAGCGTGCGCACCGGGCTTTCGGCCTGGCACTGGGTGGAGCGGAAGGTGGTGAAATCGTGCCGCCCGAGCAGCACCTTCGCCGCCTCGTGCATGGCCTCGGCATCGAGCCGTTTCGGTACCCACCAGACCTTGCCCTTTTCAAGCGCCGACGGGGCGCGGCGGTTGAGGATGCGATAGAGATAATGGCGGCCGGTGGCCGAAAACCGCGCATCGAAATCGTTGGCGACGACGGCAGCCTTGAGGATGGCGATGCGCGCGCCGGCTGCCTGCAGATGGGCGTTGACGGCGTCGCGCACCTTGTCGCCCGCCCAGTCCCTGGCCAGATCCACATGGGCCACCTGGGCGGTCGCGTGCACGCCGGCATCGGTGCGGCCGGCGGCACGTATTCGCACCTCTTCGCCGCAGAACTTTTCGATCGCCTGCTCGATCGCCTGCTGCACCGAAAGCTGGTCCGCCTGATGCTGCCAGCCGGCGAATTGGCTGCCGTCATATTCGATATCGAGTCGAAAACGCGGCATGCCAGCTCTGCGTTCGCGCTCGCCTAGGCGGCCAGCGCGGTGAAGGCCGAAGCGTATAGCAGTCTGCCGGCCTCGGGCGCGTCGCCCCAGGCCAGCGCCTGCAGCGCCTCGCCCTGGTATTCGCTCTCGAATTTCTCGGCGCGGGCGTGGGTGTAGCCGAAGCGGCCGTAATAGGCCGGATCGCCGAGCACCACCGCCAAAGCCTCGCCGGCTTCCTTCAGGCGGACATGCGCCTCGCGGATCAGCGCGCCGCCGATGCCGGTGCCGTGGAAGGACGGCTCGACGGCCAGCGGCGCCAGCGCCACGGCCGCGAAGCGCTTGCCGCCGTTCTGCACAAAAAGCCTGGAAAACAGGATGTGGCCGACGACCTGGCCATCTTCTTCCGCAACCAGCTCGACGACGGCGTCGCCGCCGGTGACCAGCGCATCGACCAGGCC
>NZ_RZSR01000406.1:0-3430 GCF_004023265.1 Mesorhizobium sp. M1A.F.Ca.IN.020.06.1.1 | reverse complement strand
ACATCATGCTCATTGGAGTTTCGTTCCTTTTTCGATCTTGGCCCCGCGCAAAAACTCCTGCGCGGCGGCGGGCCTTCCACCCGCCCGTTGAACTTCAACCAGCCGCACCGCGCCTGACCCGCAGGTGACCGTCAGCCGATCATCGAGAATACCTCCCGACTCGCCGACGCCGTTGGAAAGCGTCGAGCGAAGCAGTTTCAGCCGCTCCACGCGGCCACCAATTTCGACCTCGCACCACGCGCCCGGAAAGGGCGAGAGGCCGCGAATGTGATTGTGGACTTCGCCGGCAGGCCGCGTCCAGTCTACGCGTGTCTCCGATTTATCGATCTTTCGCGCATAGGTCACCCCTTCCGTCGCCTGCGGGGCAAATGTCAGACAATTTATCCCCAACTGTGCGAGCGCATCCACCATCAGCGAGGCGCCTCGAGCCATGAGGAGGTCATGCAATTCCCCGGCGGTCATATCGGGACCAATGGCGCATTTTTCAACCAATGCCACCGGGCCGGTGTCCAGCCCCTCTTCCATGCGCATCACCATCATGCCGGTTTCGACATCGCCGGCCATGATGGCGCGCTGTATGGGAGCAGCACCGCGCCAACGCGGCAAAAGTGAGGCATGGCCGTTGAGGCACCCGAGCCTGGTGGCCTCAAGAACGGGTTCCGGCAGAAGGAGGCCATAGGCGACGACCACGGCGACATCGGCCCGCAAACCGGCAAAGGCCTGCTGCTCGGTCTCTGCCTTGAGCGATGTCGGCGTGCGCACCTCGAGCCCGAGCCGTTCCGCCTCGCGCTGCACGGGCGAGGGCGTCAATTCCAACCCGCGCCGGCCGGCGGCGCGCGGCGGCTGCGTATAGACGGCGGCAATCTCGTGGCCGGCCTCGGCGATGGCGCTGAGCGTCGGCACGGAAAACTCCGGCGTGCCCATAAAGATGACGCGAAGGGGCATTTCTCCTGCCATGCTATGTTCAGGCGTCGGCTTCAAACGGGTTCACGAGCTTCAGGCCAAGCTCGTCGAAGTCGCGAACATTGCGTGTCGCAAGCGTAGCGTCATGGGCCAGACAGATAGCCGCAATCATGGCATCGGAAAGACTGACCGGACGACCGAGATTTTCCCGCATTGCCCGAAGCTTGCCGGTAAGGCGAGGTACCGAGCCAGCAAAGTCAACGATGCGACCCGAAAACTGCTTCGAGATCAGATGGTCGAGAGCACGAACGTGCCGATCAGAGCCGGTCTTATTCAGAAATCTCTCGGCGCCGAAAGATTGTTCCATGAGGACCGGGCCGCACAGGTAAAGATTGAGCAGATCCTGTTTGCGAAACCATTCGACCACGTTCGGATCAGGTGTGATCCTGCTTGCTTCGGAAACGACGTTGGTGTCGAGAATAATCAATCGAAACCCTCGACCAAGGGGCCAAAGTCCTGTTTCCTCGCAGCTTCGATTTCAGCCATTGTCTCAGCAAACTCGTTGTCAATTGCGCTTTCGTTTGCGAATGCGGAGCGGATACTCTCCCATGCTGAGAAGTTTGGCTCTAGCCTTCTTTCCTTTTCCACACTCATGCCCTTCCACAAAAGATCGATGGCTTTGCCCGATAGGCTCTGGCCGACTTTTCGAGCGGCTTGCTCAATTTCGCGCTTTAGGGGTTCTGGTACATTTCTGATTAGCATATCGCTCAAGGCTAAACCTCCAAATTGATATCATGATATCATGGTTAAGCGATTTGCTCAATCATACCCAGCACGGGTTTGCGCGGCGCTGAAGACTCTTCGGTAACTAAGTTCGAATGCTTTCCTCATATGATTCGGGCCTCTTGCCCCTTCGGAGCCATTCATATGAAGACTCGTCAAAAGACATTTGGGGCGTGTCGTACGCCAGGTTCAAATCGCTCGATGAGGAATCTACGAAGGGCGAGTTGTCCAAACGACGTGAGCGGGCATTAGCTGTCTACCTCACGCCGCTTTTTGCAGTGGCATTAGTCGTGGTTTTGATATTCTCGCCAAAGTCTCGCGCGCTTGCGTTTGAGTTGGGTTCCAAAGCCATCGAAGTCGGGAAAGACTGGATCCTGCGTGGAATGCTCGAATGAGGTTCAGCCCGCCATCTTGCCCGGCGCCTTGTCCTTGGCGAGCTTCTTGAATTTCCTGACCACCATGTCGCGCTTCAGCTTCGAGATATGGTCGATGAACAGCACGCCGTTAAGATGGTCGATCTCGTGCTGCAGGCACGTCGCCATCAGGCCTTCGGCCTGCATCTCCTGCAGCTTGCCCTCGCGGTCGAGATATTTCACCCGCACCGCCGCGGGACGCTCGACCTCGGCATAGTAGTCAGGGATCGACAGGCAGCCTTCCTCATAGACCGAGCGCTCGTCGGAGCTTTCGAGGATTTCCGGATTGATGAAGACATGCGGCGCCGGCGGCTCGCCTTCCTTGGCGAGGTCGATGACCAGCAAACGCCGCGGCTCGCCGACCTGGATCGCCGCCAGCCCGATTCCCGGCGCGTCATACATGGTTTCCAGCATGTCGTCGGTGAGCTTGCGCAAGTCACCGTCGACGCGCTCGACCGGTTTGGAAACCTGGCGCAGGATTGGATCGGGAAGGATGATGAGCGGCTTGATCGACATGGCGTCTCACCTAAGACGTCGATGGAAAAGCGTCAACCGGGGCGGCTTTGACTTGTTCACGTTTTGATCTGTGCCAGCAGAGCGAATCGGTTATGCTGCCCAAATGAACGACATGACCTCGATCCTTTCGCAGCCCGTCGCGCGGCTCGGCGCCACCACGATCAGGCTCGGCGAGACGCTTGGCTTCGGAGCGCTGCTGCTGCTGACGCTGTTCCTGGCGCTCGTCATCGCGTTGTGGCGCGCGGGAAAGGCGCGCGCGGCGGCGGCGGCGGAAGCGGCCGACCATGCCCGCGACACCGAGGCCAGGATGGCGGACATTCTGCAGGCGCAGGCCGAGATGCAGGGTCGCATGGGCGCTATCGCCGAAGTGTTCGGCGCCAGGCAGGCCGAGCTCACCCAATCGCTCGGACAGCGGCTCGACGCCATGACCGGCCGTCTTGGCCAGACCATGGCCGAGCAGACCAAGTCGACGCATGAGAGCCTGGCCAAACTGCAGGAGCGGCTGGCGGTGATCGACACGGCGCAGGGCAACATCCAGTCTTTAGCCGGACAGGTCGTGCAGCTGCAGGCGATCCTCTCCAACAAGCAGACTCGCGGCGCCTTCGGCCAGTCGCGCATGGAGGCGATCATTGCCGACGGCCTGCCGCACGGCGCCTACGAGTTCCAGGCGAGCCTTTCCAACGGCAGCCGGCCCGACTGCCTGGTGCGGATGCCGAACGGCGCGCCGATGCTCGCCATCGACGCCAAGTTTCCGCTGGAGGCCTGGAATGCCATTCGTGCCGCCGAAGCCGCCGACTTGCAGAAGGCGGCGGCGC
>NZ_RZSR01000405.1:0-5057 GCF_004023265.1 Mesorhizobium sp. M1A.F.Ca.IN.020.06.1.1 | reverse complement strand
CGCTTTCCTCGCGCGCCAGCGTGTCGAGCGCCGCCTTGACCTGCTCCAACTCCAGCCGCAGCAGGTTGACGCTGCGATCGTCGCTTTTTTCGGCAAGCGTGTGGATGGCGCCGGAAAGCCGTTCGAACTCGAGGCCGAGCTCGGCGCTGTTCTTGTCGGCGGGGGCACCATGCTGGCTCGCCGCCTGCATGGCGCGATCGATATCCTGACGCAGCGCGTCGAATTCGCGCTGCAGGCCGGCGGTCATCTGATGGCGCAACTCCTCGCGCAGTCCGCGCAATTCGACCGCGATCTTGCCAACCATCGCGACGCCATCTTCCTGTCCGCGCACCCGGTCGATGTCGCGGGCAATGGCCTGATAATTGGGGCCGAAGTCGGAAGCTGCGGCCGCCGGGTTCTGCGACCCGCGGTTTTGCGGTCCGCGATTTTGGTCCCTCTGCGTGGTGTAGGGTTCCTCGTACCAGCGGGGCGAACCATAAGGTTGCGCGGCCGCATAGCGCGGCTCGGGGGCCGGCCGCCGCGGATCGGGGCGCTCGGGCGTGTCGCTGCGCGTCCGCTCCAGCCGCTGCTCCAGCGTTTCGAGCGAGCGGCTCAGATCCTCCAGCGAGGTCTGCGACCGGCGCTGCCTACCGGCGTTGAGTGTATCGAGATAGGACCGCTTGCTGTTCATCGATGCGCCCGTGTTCAGAATGACCGGCTGAGACCGGTTTCCCAGAGTCTGCCGGGAACGAAGGCGTCCGCGCGGTTTTGCTGCGGAGGAAGACGGGCTTCCCGGGTTTCTCACCCACGCTTCGAAAACCGTGAAAAATTCGCTACAGGATAAACACGGGTGACCGACATGCGCACATTTCGCCCAACGTGGTAAACAAGGCGTTAACCAAGCTTAAGAAGTGGCGCATAATCCTGACCCGCCCGCCCCAATGGCATCCGAGTGCGGCATAAAGGAGTGTTTCCGACAACGCCCTTGCGTCAGGTGCCGGCTGTCGGTATAGAATTGACGTAAACGTAAAAGGTGCGAAGCCGTGCCTCTTGCGATTGAATTGTCGAAACCACGATTGGAAGCACGCCCCCGCTTCCACTCAGGCGACGTTTTGGTCCGTGACCGCGACGCCATCAGGGGAAAGCCAGTGACCATGAAACTTGTTTCGCCCGGCGAAGCCGCGGCCAATAGCAATCACATATCGGTCGAGACCGACGAAGAATTCGTCCGTATCGGCGAGATGGCCAAGAAGTACGGCGTGACCTTGCGCACGCTGCGATTCTACGAGGACAAGGGCCTGCTCAATCCGAAGCGCGACGGCTCGACCCGTCTCTACACGCGCCGCGACAAGGCCCGGCTGAAGCTGATCCTGCTCGGCCGCAAGGTCGGTTTCTCGCTGCGGGACGTCAAGCAGATGATGGATCTTTACGATCCGACCGGATCCAACACCAAGCAGTTGCGGCTGGCGCTCGACAAGTCCGAGAAGCAGCTTGCCCGCTTGCAGAAGCAGCGCGCGCTGATCGATGAGGCTATCAGCGACCTGAGCAATTCGATGGCGATCGTTCGCCAGATGCTGGCCGAGCGGGCCGCGCCGCAGGCAAGCGCCGCCGGCTGATCTCACGCTAACGGCATAGCCTAGGATAGAGAAAGCCGCGTGGCTGCAGCCGCGCGGCTTTTTTGTTGCCTTGGAGCGAGCGCTAATCAAAAATTTCGGGCTGCGACGAAGTTGACGTTTACGCAAACGTCAATATTTGCTATCGGGGGCATCGACATTGGCTCGGCCTCCCATCCACATCCGGATCGGAAACTTGCTGGCCGGCCGGGACCGCAAGGGTGGAGGAAGGCATGACGATCTACAGGGCGCCCGTCCAGGACACGCTGTTCGTGCTCAACGACGTGCTCGGCTACCAGCGCTATTCTAATCTTCCGGGCTTCTCGGACGCTACGCCGGACGTCGTCGAGGCGATTCTTGCCGAAGGCGCCAAGCTAGCCGAAAACGTCATGCATCCGCTGAACCGGGTCGGCGATATGGAAGGCTGCGTGCGCCATGAAGACGGTAGCGTGACCACGCCCAAGGGATTCAAGGACGCTTTCAGCCAGTATCGCGAGGGCGGCTGGATGGGCCTAGCGGCACCGGCCGAGTTCGGTGGCCAGGGTCTGCCCTATACAGTCCACACCGCGGTCTCCGAATACATGGTGTCCGCCAATATGGCGCTGATGATGTATCCCGGCCTCACGCAGGGCGCGATCGCGGCCATTGTCACCCATGGCACGGACGAGCAGAAGGCCACCTGGTTGCCCAGGCTGATCGAGGGCGCCTGGACCGGCACCATGAATCTCACCGAGCCGCATTGCGGCACCGATCTCGGCCTGCTGCGCACCAAGGCGGTGCCCAATGGCGACGGCACCTACAGGATTTCCGGCCAGAAGATATTCATCTCCGCCGGCGAGCACGACATGGCCGACAACATCGTCCATCTGGTGCTGGCCCGCGTCGAAGGGGCGCCGGAAGGCGTCAAAGGCATCTCGCTGTTCATCGTGCCGAAGTTCAAGCTCGACGACTCGGGCAATGTCAGCGCGCGCAACGCGCTCTCCTGCGGCTCGATCGAGGAGAAGATGGGCATCCACGGCAACTCGACCTGCGTCATGAACTATGACGAGGCCGAAGGCACTTTGCTCGGCGAGTTGAACGGTGGCCTGAAGGCCATGTTCACGATGATGAACGAGGCCCGCCTGGGCGTTGGTCTGCAAGGGCTCTCGGTCTCGGAGATCGCCTATCAGAACGCGGTGTCTTACGCCAAGGACCGCCTCCAGGGGCGCTCGCTGTCGGGCATCAAGGCACTGGACAAGAAGGCCGACCCGATCATCGTCCATCCCGATATCCGCCGCTCGCTGATGACCATGAAGGCGTTCAACGAGGGCGGCCGAGCGCTGGCGCTGTGGACGGCGATCAAGTCGGACGTCGCGCACCGCTCCGGTGACGAAAGGGACCGCCAGTCGGCCGACGACTACACCGGTCTGCTGACGCCGGTGGTCAAGGGCGTGCTGACTGACAAGGGCTTCGATCACGCCGTGATGGCGCAGCAGGTGTTCGGCGGCCACGGCTACATCGAAGAACACGGCATGAGCCAGTTCGTCCGCGATGCCCGCATCGCCATGATCTATGAAGGCGCCAACGGCATTCAGGCGCTTGATCTGGTCGGCCGCAAGCTGGCGCAGAATGGCGGCCGCGCCGTGCAGGCCTTCTTCAAGGAGGTCGGCGAATTCTGCGAGGAAAACCGCGCTGACGACAAGATGGCGCCCTTCACCAAGGCGCTGAAGAAGGGCCTCAACGACCTGCAGGCGGCGACCATGTGGCTGGTGCAGAATGCCATGGCCAAGCCCGACAATGCGGGCGCCGCCTCGACCGACTACATGCATCTCTTCGGCCTGGTGGCATTGGGCTACATGTGGGGCCAGATGGCCAAGGCCGCCCAAACGAAGCTCGCCGAAGGTGCCAATGGGGCCGCGTCGTTCTACGACAACAAGCTGGTGACGGCGCGCTTCTTCATGGAGCGGATCATGCCGGAGAGCGCGACGCGCCTCGCCCGCATTTCCAGTGGCGCGGATACGCTAATGGCGCTGCCGGCGGAAGCGTTCTAGAAATGCTCGGCGTCCGCCTCCCCTTGAGGGGAGGGTGGCCCGAAGGGCCGGGAGGGGTCGCCCGCGACGAACTCGACGCCAATTCTGGCGACGCACCCTGGGAGAAGGACTAACACAATGCCCCGCACGCGGGTCAGTTTCGAGATGCGACAGAAAGCGTGCTCGCTTCGTCTGCACACGGCGAAGGCCGAGTCCCTGCTGTGGTACGAATTGCGCGAGCTGACGGCTGATGGCCTGAAGTTCAGGCGGCAATCGCCGATCGGCCCGTACATTGTCGATTTCGTCTGCCCGAAGGTCAAACTGATCGTCGAGGTCGACGGCGACCTGCACGAAACCGAAGCTGGCAGACGTCATGATGTGAACCGCGACGCCTGTTTGCCGTCACTCGGGTATGTCGTTGTCAGGATTGATGAGCCTGATGTCATTAACAGTGCATGGCATGTGGCGCAGTTTGTTAAGGACAAGGCCGAGCACCTCATCGGCGACCCCTCCCGGCCGCTTCGCGGCCACCCTCCCCTTAAGGGGGAGGGGGACGCCGGCGCAGTGGAGGAAACAGCATGACAAATCCAGCCGAAGTTCTTGGCCTGCCGAAGCCCGCCTGGGCGGCGGACGAAGTCGGCATGCTCTACGAGATGGCGAGCCGCTTCATGTCGGAGGAGATCGCGCCGCGCTACGAAGAGTTCGAGAAGAACGAGATTTTCGACCGCGAGAGCTGGCTGAAGGCGGGCGCCGCCGGCCTGCTCTGCGCCTCTATGCCGGAGAAATATGGCGGCTCCGGCGGCACCTTCGCGCATGAGAGCGCCATCATCGAGGCTATCGGCCACGTCGGGGTCGACGGCTTCGGCATCGGCCTGCACAACTCGATCGTCGCGCCATACATCCTGCATTACGGCTCCGAGGAGCAGAAAGAAAAATGGCTGCCGAAACTGGCGACCGGGGAGCTGATCGGCGCCATCGCTATGACCGAGCCCGGCGCCGGCTCCGACCTTCAGGGCGTCAAGACCCGTGCCGAGAAGGACGGCAATCACTACAAAATCAACGGCTCCAAGACCTTCATCACCAACGGCCAGCTTGCCAACCTGATCATCGTTGTCACCAAGACCGATCCGGACAAGGGCGCCAAGGGCACCTCGCTGATCGTCGTCGAGACCGACGAGGTCGAGGGCTTCGAACGCGGTCGCAACCTCGACAAAATAGGGCTCAAGGCCAACGACACCTCCGAGCTGTTCTTCAACGACGTGCGCGTGCCGACCTCCAACCTGCTCGGCCATGAGGAAGGCAAGGGCTTCGTCCAGCTGATGCAGCAATTGCCGCAGGAGCGGCTGCAGATCGGCACCGGCGCGATCGCCATGATCGAGCGGGCGCTGGCGCTTACCATCGACTACGTCAAGGAGCGCAAGGCCTTCGGCAAGGCGATCATCGATTTCCAGAACAC
>NZ_RZSR01000404.1:0-5058 GCF_004023265.1 Mesorhizobium sp. M1A.F.Ca.IN.020.06.1.1 | reverse complement strand
GGTCTACACCACGCCAACCATCACCGAATTGTCGGCCGCCAACATGCCGGGCGTCTATTCGCTGCTGATGGACGAGGATACGACCATCGCGTCTACGTCGGACGCCGAAGAGTATTGCGTTCACATCACCCAGGCGAGCATGGCGCCGGTCAACCGTGTTATCGAGCTTTTCCGCCGCGACACCACCACGGGGCGCACCGCAACTGTCGACGCGAATGGGCGCGTTGACGTTTCTGCTATTCAAGGCACCAGCCAGACGGCCCGAGACATCGGCGCCAGCGTCCTGCTGTCATCTGGCACCGGCACCGGCCAGGTGAGCCTCACGGCCGGCGTAGTGTCGGCGAACGCTACCCAGATCTCAGGCGCCGCGGTGAACACTGCAAGCGCTCAGCTCGGCGTCAACGTCGTGAATGCAGGCGGAACAGCATGGAACTCGGGCGCGATCACGGCCAACACCTTTGCGGCCGGTGCGATCACCGCGGCGAAGTTCGCGGCAAACGCCCTCGATGCCGTGTGGTCGAACGCGACGCGCGTGCTGACCGCCGGCACCAACATCGTGCTTGCGAAGGGAACCGGGATCACCGGCTTCAACGACCTGGACGCGTCTGGCGTACGCGGTGCTGTTGGTATGGCAGCGGCCAATCTCGACACTCAGCTGGCGGCGCTGTCGGGCAACCATACCACCATCAACGCCAACATCCTGGCGGTGGATACGAAGCTCGGCGCACCGGCCGGCGCTTCCGTTTCGGCTGACATCGCAGCGGTCAAGGCCGACACGGGCGCGATCAAGCCCAAGACCGATAACCTGCCGGCCGCCCCGGCCGCTGTCAGCGACGTTCCGACCGCAAACGCCAACGCTGACGCGCTGCTCGACAAGGCGGCCGGCATCGAGGGCGGCTTGACGGTTCGGCAAGGCCTCAGGCTCTTCGCATCGGCTCTGCTCGGCAAGGCAAATGGCCTCGGCACTACGATCGCCAAGTTCCGCGACACGAACGACACCAAGGATCGGATCACGGCCACAGTGGATGCGGCCGGCAACAGGTCTTCGGTCACGCTGGACGCAAGCTGATGTTCGGGGATCGCTACTTCGGCGCCCGCTACTTCGGCAATCGATACTTCGGGCCGAGCGGTGCCGGGGCGCAGTGGGCTCCGGAGATCGACGACGGCCACGACGGCAAGCCAAGCAACCGTTGGGAAGAACAGCGCCAGCAGCGCGACAAGCTGCGCGAGACGATCGCCCGGGCGAAGCGCAAGGCCAATGGCGAGCCCGAGCCGTTCGAACTGGAAGAACTGCCCGTCGTCGAGTTACCGGCCGAGATCCAGCCGCCCAAGCCCGACTATGCCGGCATGATCGCCGCGTTGATGCGGGATGCGCAGCAGGCGGCAGAGATAGCAGTCGCGAACGAAGACGAGGACGAGCTGACGGCAATCCTGTTGCTGGCGGCATGAACGCACGAAAGGACCGGAACCATGCCTGTCAGTGCAGATGAACTATGCCGGGGCGGCATGTCCTACCCGGCCGCGATCGAGGTGGCGCGGCAGATGAATGCCGGCGTTTCCAATGGCAATGTCGGCCGGCTGATGGCGGTCGGGATACCAGGCGAACAGGCCAAGGAACTCGCCAAGCAGATCAATGCCGGTGCTTTCGATGCGCATAAGTTGGCCCTTACCAACGTCAACCCGGCCTTGGCCGCTCTGCTGAAGCGCACCAGCGGAATCTGATCCCGTGGGCGTTCCCGTCGTCATAGTCCCGTCTGGCGGCCTTCCGGTGACGGTTGCCAGCAACGGCCTCGGCACGCCGATGGAAGTGGCGGCGAACGGCTATGGCATCCCCGTATCGTTCGTGAGCAGCGGAGGCCTGCCGGTCTTCGGCATCACCGATGATCCGTTCACGCTCTTCACCCACGTCGTCGATTTCGCCACGCCGGCCACAATCGGCGATGTGGCGATGCTGTACACAAACAACTCGAACGACGGTCGGCCCTTCCGCGAGCAAACCAACTTCACCGCTTGCTTCGTCGAGAATGCGGCCGGCCTGCTGGTTTCGGTCCCGTCCAGCGCTGTTCGCCGTTCCGATAGGGGGTATTGGAGCTACCCGCGCGGCACCAACCGCTGCCTATGGAATTGCGACATTCCGGGCGGTATCTCGGCCGGCGTATGGGTCTCATCCGGCGGTGGCGTCACGGCGTTTAAGGACCAGACTGGCGGCGACAACACGGCCAACTCGGCGTCTCGACTCGTGTCAGGCGGCGCCAACGCTCGTCTCACCCAGTCGGTGACCTTGGCGCAAACCAACCTTCTTTTCCAGATGCGTGCCAGGCGCCTTGTCGGCACCGGCAAAGTGAACTTCACGCTGGATAACTGGACGACCAAGACCGATGTTACATCGCTGCTCGGCTCAACGTCATGGGGCTTGCCCTTTGCCGCCCAGGACACGGTCACCAACCCGCAATTTGGAGTGGAGTTCGAAGCGAGCGGAGACCAGATCGCGGTGGAATTCGGCGATGTGTGGTCGACGCTTGTTTCTGGGTCGCAGGTCTCGCGCAAGCCGCAGCGTTATTACGCTCGCCAGACCACGGCGGCAGCGAACATTGCGCAGAGCCGACCTGCGGCGATTTCGACCGATGCGGGTTCCTGGAATGGCACCGGTGGCAGCCGGTTCCTCACGCCTTACGCGCTCTACGCGGAAGTCTCCTCCGAAGGAAACGCTGGCTCCTGCGGCGTTGTTACAGGCATCACCGACACCTTCTGCACGATCCTTCCTGATGGTTCGGTGACGTTTGCACAGGGCGGCGGCATATCTGCGTCTGTCCCGGCCGGCACATTCGTATTCGGCCTTGGGACCGTCAATAAGATCGGCGCCCAGGTGAATGCTTCGGGACAGAAGCAACTCGCAGTCAATGGTGTCGTCTCTTCGGTCGCGACTGGCGGCACATTCCCGGCTTCGCTGGCCCACATCGACATCGCCACGAACGGCGTTGGTTCTCGATCCCTCTGGGGACCCATGAAGAAGATCGCGATCGAGCCGAACGTGTTTCTCACCACGGCCCAACTGCAGAAGTTGACGACATGACCTATTTGCGGTCCGCGTCGGCTCTGGCTTTTTGACAGATCTGGTTGAGTTGCTTGCGCAGAGACGTGCCCTCAAGCTGGTCGAGATCATAACCTTCACCCCTCAGCTTCGCCCGCACCTCCCTGAAGTCTGCGCAAAGGCCAGATTCGGCAAGTTCGAAAGCACGTTCAATGGTCGTTTTGTAGCGCTCCATGGCTAGCCGCCTCCGCATAGCAGTAACTAACGACCAGCCTTTTCGACCGTTCCAACCAGTGAGAACACCCATGTCCCTCTATTCGTGGATCGACATTGGCGATGGCCGGCAGGTGTATCGCAAGATCGAGACCGCTAAGCCCAAGCGCTCGCATCTGCCGGCGCCTATGGTCAATTCGGACACCATGTCCGAAGTGCAGTCGATGCTGGACGGCAAGATGTACACCTCGAAATCGGCACTGCGCGCGACCTATCGCGCGGCCGGCGTCGAGGAAGTCGGCAACGATCCGGCGCGCTTCCGACGTCGCGAGCGCCCAAAGGTCGACCGCAAGTCAATCAAGGACACGGTACAGAAGGCGAAAGCCCGGTTCGACCGCGGCGAGCGGGTGGCTCAATGATCCCGCGCAACCAGGCAGCGCTCAATGCGATCGAGGAAGCTTTCAAGAGCAGCCGGCTCGACATCGGCCGCCAGGCCATCCTTTGCGTTTCCATGATCGAAGGCATCTTGGGCGTGTCGGCATCGAGCGCGACCCGCGCGAAGATGGAAGAGAAATTGCTGCACGGCATAACGCCCGTGCACATCAGACAGGCGCTTGAACTGCTGCGCCAGGACCCCGCGTAAACCGCAATCCCTCAGACGGAGCAATCCACCATGGAAGACCTGAACGGAGGCGCTCCCGCGCCCGCCGAACCCCCCGCTGCTGCCAACATTCCGGAGCCGGTCGAGACGCCAAATCCGATCAGCACCGATCCCAAGACCGTAGAGGCGCCGAAGGATGAGAAGAAAGCGCCCAGCACGCGCGAAGCGCTTAAGGCAGCGGCTGAAAAGGTCAACGAAAAGGCCAAGGCCGAAAAGGACGAGGCTGACAAGAAACCCCCGCCTGTCCAGTCACAGCCCAAGCCGGCAGATAAACCGGCCGATAAGAACAACATGCCCGATCCTAAGCCTGCGAAGGGCCAGGAACAGAACACCGCGCAGCAAGCGGCGAAACCGGCAGAGCAGCCAAAGCCCGAGCCAGCCAAGCCCACGACCAGCCACGCGGAAGCTCCGTCGCGGTTCAAGAGCGATGCCGCCGCTATGGCCGAATGGGAGAAGGCACCCGAGCCGGTCAAGGCAGCGATTCACCGCACGGTTCGCGAGCTTGAGGCCGGCATTGAAAAGCATCGCGTCTCGGCTGAGGAATTCGAGAAGGTGCGCGACTTCGACGAACTGGCGAAGCGCAACAACACCACACTGCGCGATGCGATGACGCGCTACACCAATTTCGAGCGGGCGCTGCTCACCGATCCGATGCGCGGCCTCAACATGGTCTGCGATTACATTGGCGTTTCGCTTCGGGACGTCGCCGCGGCGATCATGGGTCAGAAGCCCGAGCAGGTGCAGACCCAGAACGACGCCACCATTCGCGAACTTCGGAACGAGATCGCCCAGCTGAAGCAGAACCTGGGCGGCGTCACCACGACATTGCAGCAGCAGCACGTCGCCAGCGTCGACGCGGACGTGCAGAAATTTGCGGCCGAGCATCCCCGCTTCGAAGAGCTAGCGGATGACATCGCGTTTTTTATCAAGTCCGGAAGGACCAAGGATTTGGCAGAGGCCTATTCGCTGGCGGACCGGCTCAACCCCGCTCCGGCCCCCGCAGCGGCCCCGGCCCCAGCAGCGCCTCAGACGCGCACTGTTCCAGACCCGCAGGCTCAGACCCTGAAGGGTTCCAAGTCCGTCACAGGCGCGCCGTCGGCCGGCTCAGACCCGGCAACGAAGCGGCCATCCACCTCAATCAAGGATTCTCTCC
>NZ_RZSR01000403.1:0-5068 GCF_004023265.1 Mesorhizobium sp. M1A.F.Ca.IN.020.06.1.1 | reverse complement strand
CCCGCGCCGGCAATGCGATCACCTGCCTGCCCTCGCCGAAAGTGAGCGAAGCTGTGCTCGCCGGTTCTGACGGATTGCTGGACGGCCTGGCCGCCGGCGGCACCTGGATCGAAATGTCGACCAATGGCCGCGACGAGATCCTGCGGCTGGCCGCACTTGCTTCGGCGAAAGGTGTCGAGACGCTGGAATGTCCGGTCACCGGCGGCGTGCACTTGGCGGCGGCAGGAAAGATCACCGCGCTGGTGGGAGGGGACGCCGCGCTCTACGAGCGCCACCGGCCGGCGATCCAGGCAATGTGCGCCAAATCGTTCCTGATGGGACCGGTCGGCTCGGGGGCGGTGATCAAGGTCATCACCAACATGCTGGCCTTCATCCATCTGGTCGCCGCCGGCGAGGCATTGATGCTCGCCAACCAGGGCGGGCTCGACCTCGCCCAGGCCTATCACGCCATCGTCGCCTCTTCCGGCAACAGCTTCGTCCACGAGACCGAAAGCCAGCTCATCCTGAACGGCTCCTACGACATCGGCTTCACCATGGACCTGGCTTTGAAGGATCTCGGTTTCGCGTTGGGCATTGCCAGGGATTTTCGCGTGCCGCTGCAACTGGCACCACTCGTCAACCAGATTTTCGAGGTCGGCAGGCAGAAGTATGGCGGTGGCGCCTGGTCGACCCAGATCGTCAAGCTTCTGGAGGATGCGGTCGGCACGGAGCTTCGCGCGCCAGGCTTCCCGGCCAAGCTCGAACTGTAATCCGCCAAAACTTTAGCCAGCTATTTCAATCGCCTAATCACACCGGCGGAATCAAGCCTTCAGGCAGGTGATTCAACACCTGAGCGTCAATGCGCCGGGCAATATCTCGAAAGTTGCCGGAATCCGACCTGGCGACTCGCCGTCTATGTCGACTAGCGCTCCGTTCTTCTCAACGTCGCCTAGCGGTTCGACCAGCACCTTGCGACCGCGCAGGATGGTGATCGCCGGATGGTTGCGGTGGCGCCCGCCATAGAGGAGACGGATGTCGCGGATCAGCCCAAGCTTGCCGGCGGCGCGCAGGATGACGACGTCGAACTGGCCGTCGGACAGATCGGCGTCCGGCGCAATCATCATGCCGCCACCGAAGAATTTCCCGTTGGCTACCGCCACCAGCGCCATGCGCGCCTCGACCGGCTCGCCGTCGTCTATGGTGATCCTGACCTCCTGGAAGCGATAGCGGATGAATTCCAGCACTGTGCGCCAGAAGAAAAGCGCTTTGGCCGAGACCCTGCCCTTGCGCTTGTCCGCATTGACCGCGCGATCGGTGGCGCCGGAGAGGCCGAGGCTGGCGATGTTGATGAAGTGACGGCTGGCGAGCGCGCCGTGGTCGTCGATGTAGCAGATGCGGCCGGCATCGACCTTGCGCGCGCCGGCGCCGGCGATACGCGCCAGTGCTTCCTCGATTTCGTCGGGCAGGCCGAGCCCTCTGGCGAAATCGATACCGGTGCCGCAGGGCAAAAGGCCGAGCGCGCTGGTCCGGCCGGTCTCATGCTGTGCCTGCAGCAGCCCGTCCGCCACCTCGCTGGCGGTTCCGTCGCCGCCGGCCGCGATCACCAGATCGCACCCGCTGGCCGCGAGGTCGATTGCCAATCGCTCGGCGTCGCCGCTGGTCTGCGTCTCGCGCAGCTCGAAATCGCCGAAATGCCTCTTGAGCGATGCGGCGGCTTCGGACCAATGCCGCTTGAGCTTGCCCCCTCCCGCTATCGGATTGAGAACCACCCCGACCTTCAACCTGATCTCCCCCGAGGCCTATTGCGTGGAAGCGCAAGGCGACTCGGCTGATGCAGCGCCACAGCACTTTGCCGGCATTCAAACGCGGGCTGACTGGCGGGGCAAGGCTCATCGTCGAAAGGACCGCGGAAAATGGGGACAGGCTGTCTAAGGCGTTCGGCCCGCAAATTCCGAGACTTGTCGCATCGGTCCCCGATAATCCCGCTATCCACAGGTCCGCGTCTATTCCGCAAATTCCTTACCCGGCATACATTGAACCCATCTCAGGCGGCTACCGAACGCCCCGGCCGAAAGGCAGAAGCGCAAGGCGGATTTCCTGAGGCCCGTACGGCCCAGAACGAGAGCAGGTTCGCCTGCTGGAGGGACGGATGCCGAGACCTACGGGTGCCGCGGAAAGCGTGCGAACGCCGACGGCGGACCGATGCTGCCATGAAGGCGGGTGAAACCTTCGATGGTGCGCCGGCAAAGCCCGCAAGGGTGGAGATCGGCGTGGTCTGGAACGGACGCTGCCTTCGGGTGGCGACTGGCAGGACCGTCAAAATCAAGGCCGGCCTGGCGCGACGACTTTACGGAAGTTGCTGCCGTAACCGGTTCCTGATCTGACAGGGAGGCGCTGGGAGCAATCCCAGCGCCGACTGTTTTTTGGGCTGCCCCTTTCACCGGCCCTTTCCCAGCGTCCTGCACCTCCCCAGCATCTGCCACTGATGCTTCCCCGCCACAGTCGCAAGCCAAGCAACGCGCCGACACTCTCAATTCACAATCGCGGCCAAATCCCGCCTTGTTCCCCGGCGATTGATCGCCTGGGAACGAAGTTTAAAGGGACAAGACCGTGATCAAGACCGCCCTTGTCGCCATGACCATTGTCGGCTGCGACTGCGACGCCAAGCTCTGCGAGTATATCGGCGAGACTCCCGCCAAATGGGCGACGATTGCCGACTGCGAAGCGGCGATGAAGAGCCAGATGCTGCATCAGCGCAATTTCAATTATCCGCTGGTTTCCGGCATCTGCCGCACCAAAGGGTCGGCATCGACTTCGGAGCTCGCAGCCAAAGCGTCAAGGCCGGAGCTGAGGCCGCCGAACAGCGTCGTCGAACCCATTGCCCCATTGCCGCCCGAGTTCAGCCGTCGGCCGAGCGTTCCGGTCGGCACGACGGTGACGGCCAGCGAGACGGAAGCCGCGCGGCCTGTTGCCTTCGAGGCCGCGGTCGACGGCGGCAGCGCCGTGCTCTATCGCACCAAGGCTGGTTATGCCGTGGTCAAGACCGATCTCGGCCGCGCGGCCAACGCGACGGTGGACATGGCAAAGCGATCGGCGAACTGGCTGGCGGGACTGGTGCCGAGCGGGCTGTAATCCAGCACCGGAAGCGCACGAAACCGGTATTCCAGGCACTTGAATATCAGCGCGCCTTACAGTTTGACCTTCAGCGTCTGCCAGAATTTGTCGATCATCGGTTGCTCGGTTGCGGTGTCCTGATCGCCGATGCGCGTGATGAACAGCAGCCCCTGATCGGCAAGACCGAAGCCGACGATCTCGAAATCGGCCTTGTCGGTACGCGTCTTCACCGTGGCTTTGATGCCGGTCAACTGCTTGCCGTCGGCGACTTGCGGGTCGTCGGCTCCTGTATCAGCGTGCCGCCCGCCTGAACCGACTCCTTGGTCATCTCCTGCAGCATCAGCTGATTGAGCGACACCGGATTCATCTTGCCGTATTCCTGCACCACGACGACGGTGCCGAGGGCCGAGGCAGCGAGGTATTGGGTGATGCTCTCGCCGAGATCCGTCTTGGTGACGGAAATGCTGCTCGGATGAACAAAGGAAAACCTGCCGCCGGACAAAGTGTCGAAGTCGTTGCGGTCGAGCCGCACCCTGGCCCTCTTACCGCCGGGCAAGGTCACGTCTGCATCCTTGCCGGGATCATCGCCGTGGCACCAAGTTTCATTCGCATGTCCTGTCCTCTCCGGCGGTCGGCGCTTTCGACTCTTTGACGACCGAGAGCGCTTCCGTTCCCGTTACCATCCGCTCGTGACGGATAGACTGACCACACCCGGCAAAAACCATAGGGGTACCGGAACGCTGCAGACGAAGGCCGCCGCTGGCGCGTCGGAACAATGCAGTGCCTGATTGATAATGCCGGCACGATGCGGGAAGATGAGCGCCTACCTGGAGTTGGGGGGCTTCATGACCTTTGCCGTTCGCGCCACACTAAGCTTGTTACTGGCACTCGCGCCCTTGCCTGTTCGAGCGCAGGACACCGATCAGGGTGACGACAAAACGGTGATGGTAGCCCCGGACGATGCCGAAATGGCGGCGGCGATTGCAAAGGCACGATCCAGCCTGGACGACTTCCTGGCTTTGTCCGACGCGCCGCCGCCGGGAACCGGCAGGTTCAAGCTGAAGGTCATGGTGGTCGACGGACATGCGACGGAGCATTTCTGGGTCATCCCCTTCAAGCGGACCGCCACCGGCTTTGTCGGCATATTGGCGAACGAGCCTAAACTCGTCCGCAACGTGGTATTCGGCCAGAACATCGAATTCTCCAAGGACGATATCTCCGACTGGGGATACGCCAGGGACGGCCATCAGGTCGGCAGCTTCACCGTCTGCGTGATGTTCAAGAAAATGTCCAAGGAAGAAGCGGATTACATGCGCACCCAATACGGCTTCGACTGCTGAACTGCATCCAAGGCATTACAACTGCCTTTGCGGCAAGCTCGCCGCGGCCAGTCGGCCCGGTCAGCAGTCGGCTGTCAGCCGGAAAAGATCGCGCTCAGGCGTTCGGTAACCTTCCGCTTCAACAATTCCTCCTTCAGCGCCTCCACCGGCACCAGCTGCTCATGGCCGCCTTTGGCGAGGCGCATGAAGAAATGCAGTTTGTAAGCGGCAATCTTGCCTCGCGCGGCTGTGTCCGTGCGGACGTCGACGACCAGGATCGAACCGATGCGGCCGGGCCATGGCTGCCTGGCAAAAGCCGTGCCGAGGAAGTCGCCGAGACCGTAGGCCACGATCGCATCGTCGATGCGCTCGAGCGGCTGCACGACATGGGCGTGGTGGCCGGCGATCAGCCGCACGCCGTAACCCGCCAGCCGCCGCGCCAGCGCCCGCGTCGCCGGTCTCGGAAAATGCCGGAACTCCCAGTCCCAATGCGGCACCGCGCAGAGCAAGTCGATGTTCGCGAGGATCCCGAGCGGCCATTCGGCCGGATCGCCCGCCATGGAAATCCGCGCCCGAAATTCGGCCTCGTCAGCGTTGCGCCAAAGCGTGAACGCGGCGAAGCCGATCGTCAGCGGCCCGGCGGCCTGGTGTTGGAC
>NZ_RZSR01000402.1:0-5078 GCF_004023265.1 Mesorhizobium sp. M1A.F.Ca.IN.020.06.1.1 | reverse complement strand
GTGGTCGACACCGGCGCGACCAGCACGGTGCTGACGGCGGAGGACGCCCAGGCGGCCGGCTTCAACCCAGCGGCGCTCAGCTACACCGTGGACGTCTCGACCGCCAACGGCATGGCGCGTGCGGCAACGGTCAGGACCGACGAGATGGCGATCGGCGGCATCGTGCGCAAGGATATGCCGGTGATGGTCGCGGCGCCCGGCATGCTCGAGCAAAGCCTGCTCGGCATGAACTTCATCGGCTCGCTGTCGGGCTTCGAGGTGCGCGGTGACCGGATGATCCTGCGCGACTAGATTTCCCGATTGCGTCCAAAACAAACAGATGGAGCGGTTCGCCGGTGAAACGCTCTAGCCGCCCGATCCGCCTCAAGCGGCTTCGGTTTCCGCCGCCACGAAATCTATTGCCGCGAACGCCGTCTTCAGCACCTCTGGCCCGGCGCCGGGTCTGTTGGCGTCGGTGGACAAAGTCTGCCGGTAGCGGCGCGCGCCCGGGAGACCGTGGAACAGCCCGACCATATGGCGCGTGACATGGCCGAGCCGTCCGCCCTTCTCGATGTGGCGCGCGGCGTAAGCGGCCATGGCGTCCATCAGCGCCGCGTAGTCGAAAGCGACCGGCGCCTCGCCGTAAAATGTGGCATCGATCCCGGTGAGGATGCCGGGCGTATGATAGGCCGCGCGGCCGAGCATGGCGCCGTCGACATAAGCGAGGTGCGCCTCTGCCTGGTCAAGGGATTGAATGCCGCCGTTGATGCCGATGAATTGGTTCGCCATCCTGGCCTTGAGCCGATAGACGCGCGGATAGTCGAGCGGCGGGATCTCGCGGTTTTCCCTGGGACTAAGCCCCTCCAGCCACGCCTTGCGGGCGTGCACCCAGAGCGCATCGGTGCCGGCCGTCAGCACGCCGTCTGCGAGCGTGGCGAGAGCGGGTTCGGGGTTCTGGTCATCGACGCCGATGCGGCATTTGACCGTGACGGGGATTGTCACCGCCGCCTTCATCGCCGCGATGCATTCGGCGACCAGCACCGGCGTCTTCATCAGGCAGGCGCCGAAAGTGCCCGACTGGACGCGGTCGGACGGACAGCCGACATTAAGATTGATTTCGTCGTAACCGAACGCCTCGCCGATCACCGCCGCTTCGGCAAGCTTTCGCGGATCCGAACCGCCAAGCTGAAGCGCAACCGGATGCTCGGCACCGTCGAAGCCGAGCAGGCGCTCGCGTGCGCCATGGATGACTGCGTCCGCCACCACCATTTCCGTGTAGAGCAACGTGCGACGCGTCAGCTGACGGTGAAAGAACCGGCAATGCCGGTCCGTCCAGTCCATCATTGGTGCTATGGCTATTCTGAAATCTTGATACTTCGACATTTTTTTGTTGTTTCAAAAATGTTGGGCCACGTCGTGTGGTCTTTTCCCCACGAGACGCCCCTTTGTCCGGTTTTCGATGCGTCGGTGCACACGGAGCGCACACGAATTGGACACCTTCCCTAAACTAAAATCCGGCTCTTGGAGAGCCCAGGCTCGTCACGGGGCATCTCAAGAAAGGTTTTCGGCGCACGATCAGCGCCGGATCGAGAGTCGCATCATTGGTAGTCGCGGATGGGTAGCTCTTTCGCGATCCGGTGGGCGCTCCATCCGCCCGGCCTGAAAAAGATGGGCATCAAAATCCTCGATCCAAGGACTTCTGTCGGTACCGGGTTAGATTTCAACCGAACGTTGCGCGCCTTTTTTGGCGAGGAACAGCGCCATTTCTTCCGCAATTAGCGCCTGCTTATGGAACTTTCTGGCCGGTGTTCCATTGCAATCCCATGCAAGAATCTGTCCAGCGGATCCGGACGCGGGCACCGTCCCTACGCTACTCATTGGTGCTGCCGATATACAATGAGGAGGAGGTGTTGCCCCGGCTGGTCGAGCGGATCAGCGCACTGACCGCAAAACTGGACGGAGACACCGAAGTCATCTTCGTCGACGACGGAAGCAGCGACCGAAGCGTGAGCTATTTGCGCGGCATGGTCGCCGCCGAACCGAGCTTCCGCCTGATCGAGCTCTCCCGCAACTTCGGCCACCAGATCGCCATCAGCGCCGGCATGGAAGCGGCCTCCGGCGAGGCCGTCATCGTCATGGACGCTGACCTGCAGGATCCGCCCGAGGTCGTTCTCGACCTGGTTGCGAAGTGGAAGGACGGCTTCGAAGTCGTCTGCGCAAGGCGCGTCAGCCGCAAGGGCGAAACCTGGTTCAAGCGCTTTACCGCCAGCCTGTTCTATCGGCTACTGGAGAGGATGACACCGGTCGAGATCCCGCGCGATGTCGGCGACTTCCGCCTCGTCGGCCGGAAGGCGCTGGACACGTTCAAGCGCATGCCGGAGCACGACCGCTTCGTCAGGGGCATGTTCGGCTGGATGGGTTTCAAGCAGGCGGCGGTGCCGTTCGAGCGCCCGGCGCGGACGCTTGGTGAAACCAAATACCCGTTCTGGAAGATGATGCGGCTTGCCATCCATGGCATCATCGGCTTTTCGGAGCGGCCTCTGCAACTGGTGCTGTTGACCGGGTTGGCCATCTCCGCTCTCGCCCTGGCGTTCGGCGCATACGCCATCGCGGCCTGGATCCTCGAAACCGGCGTGATTGCCGGCTGGACATCGACGGTGGTGATCGTGTCGCTGCTAATCGGCATCAATCTTTTCATGACCGGCGTGATGGGCCTTTACGTCGGCAGCATCCATGCCGAGGTCAAACGGCGCCCGCTCTACGTTATCGAAAGGCTGAGTGGCTTCGACCGGCCGATGCGCGTCGCCTCCCGCGACAAGCGCGCTTCGTTTCGCAAGTCCAGGAACGGGGTCACGGCGGATGTCCGAACTCTTCGACAGCTATAGGTCCAGCTACAGTGAGGCAGTCGAGGGCTCGATCCGGTTCTCCGGGCTGCGCCATGATTTCTTCCTGCGTGCCAAGGCCGAGCTTCTGCGACGACTGGTCCTCGAGCAGGACCTCCGGCGGGGCGGCGCAGGCGTGCGCGCGCTCGATGTCGGTTGCGGCGTGGGCTCGCTTCATCCGCATCTCGCCGATGTCTTCGATCGACTCGACGGCTGCGACGTGTCGAAGGAGTCCCTCGCGCGTGCCAGCGCTGAGAACCCGCACGTCGCATACAGCGTGTGCACCACCTCACGCCTGCCTTACGCGGATGGCATGTTCGACCTGGCGTTCGCCAGTTGCGTCGTCCACCACGTGCCGCCTGCGTCGTGGCTGGGTTTCATCCGCGAGATGCGGCGCGTCGTTCGGCGAGGCGGACTTGGCTGCATCATCGAGCACAATCCCTACAACCCGCTGACCCGTATGGCGGTGTTGAGATGTCCGTTCGACAAGGACGCCGTCCTGCTCCGCGCTGGCAAGGCGGCATCGCTGCTTGAGCAGGCGGGCTTCCGCGACGCGCACTGCGAGCATTTTCTGCTCCTGCCGTCGGCCAAGCCGCTTGCCCGGAAACTGGAAAGCGCGCTCGCTTGGCTGCCGCTCGGAGCGCAGTATGCCTGTGTCGCCCGCGCCTGAGAATCGTCCCGTCGCCGGCGCGAAGCTCCTGGGGCGCTTCGCTTCAGTCGGCCTTGTCGCCACAATCCTCTATGCCGTCCTGACTACAATCTTTGCCCAATCGAACTGGCTCGGCCTCGCGCCCGTCGAAGCCTCGCTCGCCGCTTACGCGGCCGCCGCCCTGTTTTCCTATCTGGCGCACAAATCCTTCACCTTCATGTCGGCCGGCTCGCACCGGTCGCAGGCGCCGCGTTTCGTGTTGCTGACCATTGCCGGCCTCGCTATGGCTTACGCGGCACCGTACCTGCTGACGGTGACATTCGGCCTGCCGCTTGCCGTTCCCGTTCTCCTCACTTCCTTGGCCATACCAGCGCTTAACCTTCTTGTGCTCGATCGCTGGGTCTTTGCAGAGCGCCGCCTGCGCGATGACGGGCCGTCCTGAGGATCAAAGCGTGTCCAGCCGGAAAGATCTCAGCTTGATGGCGCGGTTGTAGATGTTGCTCGCATCGGCGCTTTGCGGAATGCCGTCGGGATACTCGATGGCCATGTCCAGTGTCGCCTTGCCAGCCAGCACGGCGTGCGGAATGACGAAGGACACAGTTGTCGCCACATCGCCCGACAGCGTCCCCCGATACACCTCGGTCCCATTGGCCGACACGACGATCCTCTGCCAGGTCTGCGGCGGGCGAATAACGGCGGCCATTTCCAGCGTTGCCCGAAGCCCGTCGCGGAGCGGCGGCAGGGTAAGGCGCAGGCGAGAGCTCTCGCCCAGCGAATGGGTGCCGTCCGCTACTGGCCCCGACCAGCCGCAGACCATCATGGTGGTTGCTTCCCGGGCGCCGTCGGAGCGGAACGATACGGTCCGGCCTGGCGTGTAGCGCCCCACGGCGTCCCGGTTGAGGCATGTGGTGGTCTTGTCGATGTAATAGGCGCGGTAATCGTCGCTGACATTCGGGCTGAGGGCAAGCGCCAGGATGGCGATCTCGGCTGCCGCAAGTGCGCCCGCCAGCGCGTAGCCGGCACCCAGGATTACCGGCCTGGTCGATTCCGTCAGCTCAGACCAGCGCAAGATAGCCTCCAAGCCAGGCCACGGTCATGAAGTAGCAGGTGAAGAGGAAGACAATCAGCGCAGCGACCAATGTCGCCTTCGAGCCCGACAACAGCACCGCCGTCAGCATCGTCAGCGGCGCGAGGCCGACGACATAGCGGACCATCGAAGCCAGATTCGAGGTCAAAGGCAGGATGATGGCCATGGCGCAGAACAGGGCCGCGCCAATTTGCCTGCGCGCCGCGAGCACCGCCGCCAGCGCCAGTCCCACGATTGCCGTCGACGCGCTCCATTGCGGCGCACTGGGCCACCAACCGGCCCCGGGGTGATAGGACAGCCCCGCCCAGAGGAACAGCAGCGGGTTGCCGGCCACGCGCCCGAACGCGCGCTGGACATGCACGAAGGCAAAGCCGTCCCCGACCGTGACGTAAAGGTAGAGCATGTAGGCGAACAGGCCGGCGGGCGAGATGAGTATGGCGATGATGAGATCCGGCCGGCCTGTTCGCCTACATGCTCTACC